>CAZRNW010000375.1:0-4322 GCA_964601535.1 uncultured Flavobacteriaceae bacterium | reverse complement strand
TTTTCGTTCCAGGAATAATTCCGCATTTCAAAAACCAGATAAATGATTGACAAAGGGCCAATGATATACATAAACCAGTCTGTATATTCGGTTTTTGAAACCATTGTAATTACAATGGGAATTAAAGCGATTGAACCGGCGTAAGTAAGAAACTCGTATAGCTTTTTCTTTTTGGGTTCGAGGTGTGCAATGGGAGAGTTGCCAATACTTCCTAAACTTTTTTGAGTATATACAAACGTAATTAAACTCACGAACATAACTATGGAAGCAAGTCCGAATGCAACATTCCATTCTAAACCTTCAGGTACTGCGTTTGCAAATAGCGTACGTTTTCCAATGGCAATGCAAAGATAACCTCCAATTAAAGCACCTAAATTTACACCGGCATAAAAAAGTGAAAAGCCCGCATCGGTGCGCGGATCTCCGTCTTTATACAAACGTCCCACCATTGATGAAATGTTGGGTTTGAAAAAACCTGTACCAATAATATTAAAACCAATTCCGATGAAGAAAAATTGTTTTGGATCTATTGAAAGAATAACACTGCCGATAATCATTAATAAACCGCCCCAGAATAAAGAGCGGCGGTAACCTAAAATCTGATCGGCAAAAAAACCACCAATAAAAGTGAAAGCGTAAACAAAAGCCTGTGAAGCGCCGTATTGAAGATTGGCAGACTTTTCATCAAATCCTAATTGGTGAACCATGAAGAACGCGAGCATACCGCGCATACCGTAGAAACTAAAGCGTTCCCACATCTCACTAAAAAATAAGTACCACAATTGCTTGGGGTACTTACCTTTAAAGTTTTGTATTTGTTCTAAATCTGCTGAATGGTCAGACATCGCAATTACTTAATGCCGTGCATCATTTTCTTTAACTTCGGACAAATAGCGAAAAGAATTAATGAAGCTAAACCCGTTAACACCACGAACACAAGGAAGAATTCATAAAGATTATGAATTTCAAAACCTGCAAACACAGGATTAGCTGCGTTAATTTGATTTTCTGCTAATAATTTTAATTGTTCTGCAGTTGGAGTTACAGTCTTATCTAACACGGCTTGCAAATCAATTCCTAGCTCCTGAGCTTTTTTGAATTTATCACCAGTAGCAGGTAGAATAGAACCTAATGTTCCTGCAAGCGCGTAACCTGAAGCATTTGATAAAAAGAACACACCGTATAATAAAGAAGCAAAACGTTTTGGTGCTAATTTACCAACAAGTGATAAACCAATTGGGGATAAACATAACTCAGCACAGGTTTGAATTAAATATAATAAGATTAACCATTTAATAGCTAACAAGCCGCTGTTGCCTAAATCTTTTACATTGTTGGCGATGATGAAGTAACTAACTGCAATTAATATTAAACCGAAAGCCTGTTTCATTGGAGAAATCGGTTCACGTCCTTTTTCCCTTAATTTATCCCACAACAAACTAAATGGAACAGCAAATGCAACTACGAATAATCCGTTAAAGATTTGTACCATCGATGGAGGCATGTTCCATCCGAAGAAATTCCTGTCACACTGATTGTCTGCAATAAAGGTGAGTGAAGAACCTGCCTGTTCGAAAGCGGCCCAGAAGAAAATTACGAAGAAGGCCACGATGTAAATCACAATAATACGGTCGCGTTCAACTTTTGTTAGGGATGTATCAGAAATAATTAATCCGGCTAATGAAATACCGCTGGCATAAATTAAAGAGTAAATATAATTTTGTCCGAATGCAAAATGGAACAAACAGCCTAAGCCGATAAATGCAACTAGGGAAGATAACAAAGCTTTTTGAGAGAAAACCGCTTTTTGTGATTCACCTTCTTCAAAATCTGCTGAATCGTGTTTAGAGGGTAATCCGCCCAAAGGACGACCTTCAGGTGTAACAACGTATTTATTTTTCAGCATCCAGAAAATAGCTGTTCCAATTAACATAGCCGCTGCTGCTGCCAAGAATCCCCACTTAAATGCACTGATATCACGAACACCGGCCGCATCTTTCACGTCGCCAATGATTGGACAAATTAACTGGCCTAAGAAGGCACCTAAGTTAATCCCCATGTAAAAAATAGTAAATGCTGTATCGAGTTTGCTTTTTTCCTGTTTCGGATATAAACTTCCAACCATTGAAGAAATATTTGGTTTGAAAAATCCATTTCCGAAAATGATAATCACTAAAGCAATCCACATTAAAGTAGTGGCGAGACCGAGATTTGCAGCGAATACATTTGCGCTCGCAAACAAAAACAACTGACCAATTGCCATCATTAAACCACCTAGCATGATACAATTACGGTTTCCTAAAAAACGGTCGGAGATAAATCCGCCAAGCATCGGAGTTAAATAACAAAGTCCAAGAAAACCGCCGTAAATTAATGAGGCATCATTTTCTTTCATTACTAAAGAGTTCACAAGAAATAAAGGGAGAATGGCGCGCATGCCGTAAAAGTTGAAACGCTCCCACATTTCGGTTCCGAATAAAACCCAAAGTCCTTTTGGGTGACCTTTTTTACTAGTTTCCTGGTTCATAGATTAGTTTTAATGTTGGCTAAAAATAGGTTTTTTATTTAATCTTACCAAGCTTAGAATGGGGGATTTGAATTAAGAATTACGAGGTATGATTGACGAATGGTTGATAATTAAGCAGTTCATTCCTTATTCGTACTTCGTCATTCGTAAATCGTACTTCTAATAAACGTGCTGCCCGCCGTTAATCGAATAATTAGCACCGGTAATAAAACTGGTTTCTTCGCTCGCTAAAAAGCTCACAAGATGTGCAACTTCATGGGTTCCGCCAACTCGACCCATTGGAATTTGCGCTACGATTTGATTTAAAACTTTTTCAGGAACGGCCATTACCATATCAGTACCAATATAACCGGGAGAAATTGTATTTACTGTTACACCATATTTCGCAACTTCCATTGCTAATGATTTTGTGAAACCATGCATGCCGGCTTTTGCAGCACTGTAATTCGTTTGTCCGAATTGTCCGCGCTGACCGTTTACTGAAGAAATGTTTATGATACGACCGAATTTACGTTCAATCATTCCATCCAGAACATTTTTCGTGCAATTAAAAACGCTGTTAAGATTTGTATTTATTACGGCGTACCAATCGTCTTTTTTCATATTCACCAAACGGCTGTCGCGTGTAATACCTGCGTTATTCACGAGTGTATCGATAGTTCCGACTTCCGCTTCAATTTTTTTAATCATTTCTGCAGCGCTGTCGAAATCACTCACATCGCCATAAAATAATTTAATATTAAAGCCTTCAGATTTCATTTGTTCTAACCATTTATCGGCTTTTTCTTTAGTGTGATAATTTCCAACAACATTAAATCCGTCCTGATATAATTTTTTACACATGGCAGTACCGAGACCGCCGGTGGCGCCGGTAACAAGAACTGTACGATTTTTATTTGTGCTCATGGTTAATATAGTTGGGAGTTAAGAGTTCGGAGTTGGTAGTTAGAGATAAATTTTCTCTGAACTCCCAACTCAAAACTCCGAACTCATTTTATTTTATCTACGTTTAATACTAAAGCTTCGCCGCTGGTACAAACGAGTCCGGTGTTTTTATCTTTAATTAATGTTTCAACAGTTGCGCGGTTTTTATCGCCAATAACTTCCTTAACAGTAAATACGGCTTCGTAAGCCACATCAACATACATTGGTTTTAAAAAACTCAGCGATTGTTTTAAATAGATTGTTCCTTCTCCGGGAAATAATGTTCCAAAAACTTTACTGAATAATGAAGCGCTTAACATGCCATGCATGATGGGGCGTTTGAACATTGTTTTGGCAGCATAATCTGCATTTAAATGGACTGGGTTTTTATCACCGGTTACTTCAGCAAAACGGTTCACTTCATCTTGCGAAAATTTGAAGTCATGTGTGTAAATTTCTCCTACTTTAATCATAAGGGCTTAAATGTTTGTACGTTAAGGGGTTCAAAGATAAAACAATTATTTTTAACGACAAAAAACGCATATTTATCGATAATTTAACAAATATTTCATACCAAAAACTTGACATGTATATGTAAAATGTACGATATTTGCATAAAATTTGAAATCAACGCTATAACTCGCTGAAAATCAGATAGAAAAGCAACAAGTAACTGAATAACAATATATTAAAGTAAAATTAACAAACATGAAAACAAACAATCCGTTCATCGACAGCATCATTGAAACGCAAACCAACGTAATGAATAACTGGGTGGATACAACAAAAAAATTCCAATCAGCCATTACTAACGGTAATATTGCTGACGAAGGACAAACTCCCCGATTGCAACACGGCGTGGGCGCAGGGC
>CAZRNW010000374.1:0-4330 GCA_964601535.1 uncultured Flavobacteriaceae bacterium | reverse complement strand
TTGCGAATATTTTAAAAACGCAGGGGCATAAAATTTTAAAAGTAAATCTGGTAAACGACCGTGGCATACATATTTGCAAAAGCATGCTGGCCTGGCAGAAGTTTGGTAATGGAGAAACACCGCAGAGTTCAGGGATAAAAGGCGATCATTTAGTTGGAAAATATTATGTGGAGTTTGATAAGCACTATAAAAAAGAAATTGCAGAATTAGTTTCAAAAGGAAAAACCAAAGAAGAAGCCGAAAAACAAGCGCCGTTAATTCTGGAAGCACAACAAATGCTTCAGAAATGGGAAGCAAACGATAAAGAAGTAAAAGATTTATGGAAAACAATGAATGGTTGGGTGTACGACGGTTTCGCTGTCACCTACTCTGTTCTCGGTGTTGATTTTGATAAAACTTATTACGAAAGCAATACTTATGTTTTAGGTAAAGAATTAGTACAAGAAGGTCTGGATAAAAATGTATTCTATAAAAAAGACAATGGCAGTGTTGCTATTGATTTAAGTGCAGACGGCCTGGATGAAAAAGTTGTTTTACGTTCTGATGGAACCTCTGTTTACATAACTCAGGATATTGGAACTGCTATTGAACGTTTTAAAGAATTTCCGCAGTTAAATCAATTAATTTATACGGTTGGTAACGAACAGGAGTATCATTTTAAAGTTCTGTTCTTAATCTTACAGAAATTAGGTTATGCCTGGGCAAAAGAATGTTATCATTTATCATACGGCATGGTTGAATTGCCCGATGGCAAAATGAAAAGCCGCGAAGGAACTGTTGTAGATGCGGATGAATTATTAGATGAAATGTTCGCGACTGCCGAACAAACCACAAAAGAATTAGGAAAGGTTGAAGGTTTTAGTGAGGAAGAATTAAAACATTTATACAAAACCATCGGTTCCGGCGCTTTAAAATATTTTATGCTGAAGGTGGACGCAAAAAAGAAAATGCTGTTCGACCCGAAAGAGAGTATCGATTTTAACGGGAATACCGGTCCGTTTATACAATATACTTACGCTAGGATACAATCTGTTTTAAATAAAGCTGGTGAGGTTAAAACAACGATTAACCCTAAGGTTGAATTAAACGAATTAGAGCGGGAATTAATAAAGTTAGTTTATGAGTTTCCTTCGGTATTGGAAGAAAGCGCGAAAACTTATAATCCTTCGCATATTGCCAATTACGTTTACGAATTAGCAAGAGTTTTCAGCAGATTCTATCACGATTGCAGTATTTTAAAAGAAGAAAACGAAACCATAAAACAATTACGTCTGGCTTTAGCAAAACAATGCGGACAAATAATAAAGAACGGTATGGGATTGTTGGGGATCGAAGTTCCTAACAGAATGTGATTCTTTGTTTCTTAGTTCCTGGGTTTCTATTGTTTCTGAGTTATTTAGTTTCTAGGATTGATAGAGGAATTAATAACAGAAACCTAGAAACCATAGAAACAAAAGGGGAAAATTCGATTTAGTACACAGAATTATTTTCTTACCTTTAACTCGATTAAAAGATGAAACCATCAATTCCCAGAGGCACAAGAGATTTCGGTCCTGCAGAAATGCAGAAACGGAATTATATTTTTTCTATCCTCAGGAAAAATTTCGAATTGTTTGGTTACGAGCCTATCGAAACACCTTCGATGGAGAATGCAGAAACTTTGTTAGGTAAGTATGGAAACGAAGGCGATAAATTAGTTTTTAGAGTTTTAAATTCAGGAGACTATTTTTACGGTCTTTTACCAGATAAAATTAAAGAGCTAACAGCACAAACAACAAGGCCAAGCTCTATAACATCAGCAACTGGTAAACAGGCTTACGAGACATATATGCCGAACTTAAATGAGTTAACCACCTATATTTCTGAAAAAGCATTACGTTACGACTTAACAGTTCCTTTCGCCCGTTACGTTGTTATGAATCAGCACAACCTTACTTTTCCATTTAAACGCTATCAAATACAACCGGTTTGGCGGGCTGACCGTCCGCAAAAAGGACGCTACCGCGAATTCTATCAATGTGATGCGGATATTATCGGAAGTGATTCGCTGATTAATGAGTTGGACTTAATTTCATTGATTGATAAATCGTTTTCTGAATTAAAAGTTCCTGTTCTCTTAAAATTCAACAACCGTAAAATATTAAGTGCGATTTCAGAAATCATTAATGCACAAGATAAAATTATTGAAATCACAATTGCTATTGACAAATTAGATAAGATTGGGAAAGACGGCGTAGTAAAAGAATTAACTGAAAAAGGAATTGATTCAGCCGCTATTCAAAAACTCACCCCCCTATTCGATTTCAAAGGAAGTAATGCTGATAAGGTAAAAACCCTAAAAGCTTTTGTTGGTGAGAATGAAATCGGTAAAAAAGGAATTGAAGAAATTGAATATTTATTAAACAACTCTAAAGTTGCTTTTGCAACAATTGAATTAGACATTACCCTCGCCCGCGGATTAAATTATTATACAGGAACTATTTTCGAAGTTAAAGCAAACGCAGGAACTTTTACGCCAAGTATTTTGGGTGGCGGTCGCTACGATGATTTAACCGGAATCTTTGGCTTACCAAACATGAGTGGTGTTGGTATTTCATTTGGTGTGGACAGGATTTATGATGTGATGGATGAAATGAATTTATTTCCTAAATCTATCAGCAAAACTTCTTCCACCAAATTATTGTTTGCACATTTTGATGAAAGCAACCGCGATTATTGCATCCCTCTTGCTAATGAATTAAGAAAAAATAATATTTCCTGCGAAATTTATCCTGATATCGTAAAAAAAGTCGCTAAACAATTTGATTACGCGAATAAGAAAAATATTCCTTTTGTATGCGTCATAGGTAGCAATGAAATGCAAAACAAACGCTATATGCTAAAAGACATGGCCAAAGGCACGCAGGAAGAAATGAGCTTGGAAGATATAATAAGGAAACTGAAAGCCTAATCTATAATTAATTTTGTTCTGAAAATCTTATTTGTTGATTCTGCGGTAACAAAATAAATCCCTTTTTCCAATTGCCTAATATCGATTCTTTCGTCATTACTTATTGTTTTTTCAAAAATAAGTTTACCAGTAACGTCATACGTTTTTAAATTATAGGTTCCGGATTTAACAAGTATCTTGAACCAATTACTTGCTGGATTAGGAAAAACGATATTGGTCTCAATAATTGGTTTTTCATTTATAGAAGCCGGGCCGCATGACAAAGGCAAAGTATTAAATCCTCTCGCTTTAGCCTGACAACGCAATTCATTCAGCGACTGCTTATCAGTTCCTTTATTAGCCCATTCACGTAAACCAATTGTCCGCAAAAATTCAAGAAAAGCGGGATTTGTAATTCCGTAATAAGTTCCGTAATAATTTACAGTTGCTGTATCTAAATCATGCAGCCATGTAAAATCAATCATGCGGATATTTGTGGCGTACGTATCCCAACTTGTAAATGTTTGAGTAATGAATTGTTTTTGTTGTAAATCAGAACTCGCACAAACCGTTGAACTCGGATAACCATATTGGTAGAAATTAATTTTCTTTGAAGGGTATAAAGAAACAAGTGAAGCGAAATCTGCCGGAATAGTTGAAACAGGTTTCACCAAAAAGCTTGTATTAAGCGGATAATAAGAAACGCCTATATAATCACTGTTAGTATTTAATGTTTGAGCAAAAGTGTTGTAATTTATTATTCCGTCAAAAGTTAATTCAGTTGCCACTTTTAATCCGGGCCATAAAATTTTGGCATGTGTCGAAACCGCATTATAAAAAACAGTGTAGTCCGACCAAAGCGATGCATTGCTTCCGATATAAATATCATGTTCTGATCCAATAACCAAAGATGACAGGGATAAATTAGGTGTATGAACTTTAATTGAATCGAGTAACCTGTTAAACCGTGAAATCATTACCGTGCTGCTGAATGCAGTTGAAGTTAAATCGGAAGGCACTTCTTTCACATTCGTATTAATAGGCGCCAGTGTTAAATCAACAGGCATTCCTTTTGAAGGATAATACCAGTTAGCTATATCGAAGATTGTAAAATCATAATTCATTGGAGATGTTTCCACTGAAGTCCATAATTGCGTTAAACCAACAGAGCCCATCCCTAAATCACTCCCAATAGTAAAACATGAATCGTAATTAAAGTTTGAATTTTGAGGCATGGTGCTAACGTCTAAACTTATCACATTATTTAGGGTATTTACCTGCGATTTTAAGGTAAGTGATATTAGTAAAGCCAGAAAAGTATATTTCATCAGTATTTTATTATTAGATGCTGTAATGAACCCAAGGTTTAAATTAATAAAAAAACAGGACAAACAACCAATT
>CAZRNW010000373.1:264-4335 GCA_964601535.1 uncultured Flavobacteriaceae bacterium | reverse complement strand
CAAACTAAATCTTCCGAAATTATAAGAGTAACAAAATTTAGCGCCAATTCTTAACTGATCCAAGGCTGTTGAATAAGGGATATGATATTGTTCTAATTCCCGCAAATAACTTTCTTCATAATAAACATCAGCACCGATTCCGAATTTACTGGTGTTTCGCATATTGTAACTGTAATTGAACGAGAAAGTATAAGCATTCATTTTGCTATTTCCCGGCGGGTAATTATCATTAATTCCAAAACCGCCCCAAAGTAAAAGCTCGTGGCGCGACGGAACTTTTGTTGACGAATCAATAACAGGCCTCTCACATTTTGAATCAGTAATTTTATAGGTCAAACCCAAATTCAGAGAAACCAAATTTAAACCCAGATTAGGAACCTGAAAGCGTCCGTTACTCACATGACTGATACCTAAGCCGGGTTCAAATCTTAGTCTTTCCGAAAGATTTATGTGCCAGAGAAAGCGGTATTGCACAAAAGCATTCCAGTAACTTCCGATGGCAATATTTTTATGATTTTCTACAATATCAAATTTTCTGGTAACGTAGGCTAATCCCCAGCTTACCCTTACAATTGGTACCGAAGCTTTATGTTTTGCCCTTAAAGGGATTTCTATAAAAGGGGAAAGGGAAATGCTCGAACCTAAAACTTTTGGATTACCAAAATCCATATAAGTGAGAGAAATCCCAAAATCAGGATTATTATTTTCGCAATGCCACATTTTACAACCATCGGTGGCTTTTACCAGATTTATTTCCCCCATCGGAACGTAACCTGTAATTAAATGCCCTATGGAGGCGCGGTGCTGCATAATAAAACCATAGTTAAACGCAGGCTTTATATACCATTTTCTACCGCATTTGATTTCCTGTGCACTAGTGATTTTGGTAATAAACAGTGCAAGGCTGGTGAGGACTATATACTTAAAACTCTTAATACTTTTTTGATAATATAACAGTTGATACAAATATAATGATTAGAAACTGTTTAAATTTGTGTTATATGGAAGAAAAATTGAAGGCTTTTGAGAGGCTTTTAAATATTATGGACGACCTAAGGGAGAAATGTCCCTGGGATAAAAAGCAAACCATTGAAAGTCTGAGGCATTTAACAATTGAAGAGACCTACGAACTCAGCGATGCTATTCTAAAAAAAAGCGATACCGAGCTTAAAAAAGAGTTAGGTGATATTTTACTTCATATTGTTTTTTATGCGCGCATTGCTAGTGAAACCAATGCTTTTAATATTGCGGATGTGATGAATGCCCTGTGTGATAAATTAATTTTCAGGCACCCGCATATTTATGGAGATGTGAAAGTGAATAATGAGGAAGATGTGAAGAGGAATTGGGAGCAATTGAAGCAAAAGGAAAAAGGCGGGAATACTTCTGTATTGAGCGGTGTGCCCAGTAGTATGCCGGCTTTATTAAAAGCTTATCGTATACAGGAAAAGGCCAGGGCAGTAGGATTTGATTGGGATGAACCTGAGCAGGTATTTGAAAAAGTGAAAGAAGAAATTCTGGAATTGGATAACGAAATAAAAAAAGAAAATAATATCTCGAAAATAGAGGATGAGTTTGGGGATGTATTATTCGCTTTGATTAATTATGCAAGGTTCATTAAAGTAAATCCGGAAGATGCATTGGAGCGCACCAATAAGAAGTTCATCAAGCGTTTCAATTACATGGAAGAAAAAATTAAAGCTCAGGGTAAAGAATTATCCGATTGTTCCCTCGCTGAAATGGATGTTTTCTGGAACGAAGCCAAAAAATTATAGTGAAAGACTTTTTAAAAAATAACGGAGTTTATCTTGGTTTGTATTTACTTACCATAATGACTGCCGCCTATTTTTTATTGAGCTATAATAAAATCCTAATACACGAAATGCTGAATTACTGGGTAGGTAATCCTGCAGTGAACACGTTTTATAAATATTTTACACATGTAGGTGACGGTATTTTTGCGGTTAGTGTTGGGGTGTTTGTTTTATTTTTTAACCGGAAGAGAGGCGCTTATGTTTTAATAGCTTATGCTTTGGCGGGAATTACTTCTTCAACAATTAAATATTTTTTTAATTATGTCCGCCCATTCCATTATTTCGTTTATTACCGTAAACATTATACGCTAAACCTCGTGGATGGAGTTGATATGTTAGGGGAAAGAAGTTTCCCGAGCGGACATTCAACTGCAGCTTTTGTGGTGTTTAGCGCTTTGGCTTTTAGTACAGAAAACAAAATGGCGAAAGTGGTGTTCTTTATTATTGCTTTAAATGCAGCTTTCAGCCGAATATATTTATCACAGCATTGGTTAGTGGATGTGCTAATGGGTTCTATAATTGGGATTACCTATGCTATCCTCCTTTACTTTATTTTTTACAAATCCGACCGTTTCGATATCAAATTTAATTTCTTTAAACCTAATTAGTGAAACTCCTTTTAGAAAATAAATATTTAGCGCTCGGGTTTATCGTACTAGTTGCTTCCATTGTGTTTATTCCGCTGATTGGAAATTGTCCTTTGTTTGATTGGGACGAAATTAATTTTGCCGAGTGTGCCCGCGAAATGGTGGTGACCGGAAATTACAGCAGTGTTCAATTAAATTACAACCCGTTCTGGGAAAAACCACCATTCTTTATTTGGCTGCAGGCTTTAAGCATGAATGTTTTCGGGATTAACGAATTTGCAGCACGTTTTCCAAATGCAATTTGCGGGATATTGAGTTTGTGTGTGATTTTTTTAATCGGACGCAAAGTTTATTCCTCTGCTTTTGGTTTAACCTGGGTTTTGGTTTATTCCGGAACTTTATTGGCACATTTTTATTTTAAAACAGGAATTATTGATCCCTGGTTTAATCTTTTTATTTTTTCTTCTTTTTATCAGTTACTTATTCATTTCAATAATCCTGTCGGGAAAGACGGAATGCGCAGCGCTTTGCTGGCCGGTTTCTTTTTGGGAATTGCGGTGTTAACGAAAGGTCCGGCTGCAATTGTGATTGTCGGCGCATTTGCTGGGGCGTTTTGGGGATTAAATAAATTCAGAAAGCTAACTGACGGAAAATTTCTCGCTGTGTTTATTATTAGTCTACTTATTACAGGTTGCAGCTGGTTTTTGGTGGAATTAATGCGGGGGAATATTGATGTTATTAAGGAGTTTTATAATTACCAAGTGCGTTTATTTAACACGGAAGACTCCGACCACGGCGGATTTTTATTGTATCACTTTGTTGTTTTACTGATTGGTTGTTTTCCGACTTCCTTATTAATGATAATGGCACTGAGGAAATCGCAAAATGATACGCCTTATCAGAAACACGTGAAATTCGGTATGCTGATTTTATTTTTTGTGGTGTTGGGAATTTTTACTCTGGTAAAAACTAAAATTGTGCATTATTCTTCTTTGTGTTATTTGCCATTAACTTATCTGGCAACTTACAGCATTTATAAATTGAAAACCGGGGAATATAAACTGAGAAAGTATTTCGCGCCTGCATTTATTGTTATCACTCTATTAATCGGTTTGGGTTTTATGGCTTTGGGATTGGTTAACAAGTTGAAATCAATACTAATTGAAAACAATATGCTTGGCGACCCTTTTGCGGTGGAGAGTTTAAAAGCAGATGTGCATTGGCAGGGATGGGAATGGATTCCCGGACTTCTCTTTATTTTGGTTTCGCTCTTCACGCTGATGAAAATCAAAAAAGGAAAAACAAATTCACTTTATTATTTGTATGGATTTTATTTGTTATTCATTATTTCCTCCATTAATATTTTCGTTCCTAAAATAGAGCAATACTCTCAACACGCCACCATTGAATTTTATAAAGCGGTTGGAGAAAAAGGATATTATGTTGAAACAGCCGGCTTTAAAAGCTATGCCTATTTATTCTACACCAATAAAAAACCGGAACAAAATCAAAATCCGGAAGCCATCAAATATATCACAAAAGGACTGAACGATATGGAAAAATTGGGTTACAACCGGATGACTTCCTATTCTCTCGCCTATTTAAACTGGATGCAATACGGTAAAATTGATAAACCCGCCGTTTTTGTTTGTAAAATAAACACAGCAGAA
>CAZRNW010000373.1:0-254 GCA_964601535.1 uncultured Flavobacteriaceae bacterium | reverse complement strand
TCTATTAAAAAACCGTCTCGTTAAAAAACTCTACCAAAAAAACGGATTTGTGTTTTGTGTGCGGATGCCCTACGATAATTAATTTTTATTGCTTAACGTGATTCTTTCCCGATAGAGAAATTTTTCCTGGGTGCTTTCAAACGGACGGTACACATAATAGATATAACCGTCGCGCACTTTTACTTTATCGCCGCTGTGGAAAATGAGTTTGTATTTTCCTTTTTCTTTTCCGTCGTTGTAATCAATTAGTTTAA
>CAZRNW010000372.1:1481-4349 GCA_964601535.1 uncultured Flavobacteriaceae bacterium | reverse complement strand
GTAAAATCGAAATGGCATCTTCTGCACTTGGCTCATCCACCATTACTTTCTGAAAACGGCGTTCTAAGGCTTTATCTTTTTCAAAATACTTCTGGAATTCGTTTAATGTTGTTGCACCAATCGCTCTTAATTCGCCACGCGCCAAAGCAGGTTTTAAAATATTCGCCGCATCCATTGCGCCTTCTCCACCACCACCTGCACCAACTAAAGTATGAATCTCGTCAATAAACAAAACGATATCGCCGTTACTTCCTGTTACTTCTTTAATGACTGATTTTAATCTTTCTTCAAATTCACCTTTATATTTCGCACCGGCAATCAATGCGCCCATATCTAACGAAAATATTTGCTTTGTTTTTAAATTTTCAGGCACATCACCACTAATAATACGATGCGCTAAACCTTCAGCGATTGCTGTTTTACCAACACCGGGTTCACCCACTAAAATCGGGTTGTTTTTTGTACGGCGCGATAAAATTTGTAACACGCGGCGGATTTCTTCATCACGACCAATAACCGGATCTAACTTCCCGCTTTGCGCCTGCGCATTTAAATTAATGGCGTATTTATTTAAAGCATTATAAGTTTCTTCCTGTGATTGTGAAGTCACACTTGCACCTTTACGTAATTCTTTAATGGCAGCCTTCAGATCTTTTTCATTGAAGCCCATATCTTTCATCATAGCAGCAACACTGTCACCGCTCGCTAAAATTCCTAATATCAAATGTTCAATCGAAACAAATTCATCTTTAAATTCCTTTAAATAAGAAGTCGCTTTTGCAACGGTTTGATTGGCGCTGTTTGATAAATAAGGCTGACCGCCCTGCACTTTGGCGTATGATTTTAAAATGCTGTCTAAAGTTTTTTCAAACACATCAGCCTTGATGCCAAGTTTCTTTAAAAGAAAGGGCGCCACATTTTCATCCACTTCCAGAATGGCTTTTAAAATATGTCCGTTTTCAATGGCCTGATTACCATTCATCGTTGCTAAGGTTATAGCTTGCTGAATGGCTTCTTGCGATTTTATTGTGAAATTATTTAAGTTCATAATTGTAATTTTAAACTAAGAACCATCAATTTATAGTCCATCTGCAAATCTCTGCTAAAAGGGCACAAAATTCCTGAAGAAAAGCAGGAATTGGCTTGAGAAAAGTCATTTTGACCTGCGAAACGTTAAAATATGGACTTATTGGCGGGTTGCAGTCGGGACTTCGGCTAAGCTCAGTCACCGATATGAGAAGTGGTGGTTGAGCGTAGCCGAAACCACTTATTAATTCCTCAAAATCTTAAACTCTATCCTCCGGTTCGGAGCGTGTTCGTCGTCGGTACAATAAACACCATTTTTACAGCGGTTCGTTATTTTTGTTTCGCCATACCCTTTTGCAATGACACGGCTTGCTTCAATTCCGTGACTCAAAATAAAATCAACTGCAGCTTTAGCGCGTTGCTCACTTAATTTCTGATTAGAAGCATCATCACCATTACTATCTGTATGTGCGCTTAATTCAATTTTCAGATTTGGAGCCATTGTTAAAACAAGAACAATTTTCTCTAATGTTATTTTAGCCTCGGCCAGCAAATCAAACTTATTGCTTTCAAACAAAATGTCTTCGTTTATTACTGAAGTCTGGGATTTACCGCTTTTGAAATCAGGGCTTACTAAAGCTAACCAAGGGTCATCAGCGTAAATTTCCTGAAGTCTTGATTTATCTGCATCCAGAGGATTATACTTAAAACGTTTTCCTTTAAAATTTGAAACAATTTTCACCATTTCATCTTCACTGTTATAAACCAGAATATTATTAATCGCATCCAATAAACTTTCCTTGTCGTCTAATGTTGTAAATGTGTAATCCTTACTGAATGGCAAATATTTAAAAAGAAAACGTCCAAAACCATCAGTGGTAGTTGTATCAATTGTTTCAAATTTATCGTTGAGCAATAATATTTTTAAATCACCTAGCGGATTATTCATATTATCACCATACAATTTACCGCTTACATCCATCCTTAACTGACTTTCGTCAATCAACAAATCGTTAAACAAAGGATTGCTTTCTGCTGAAAATCGTCTTACAAAACGGGTAGTACAAGTGCTATCGACAGGAGCAATAAAATGATCGGCGTTGGTATATAAATTTATTTTCATTCCGGATTCTACATCCATTTTCTCAACACCAATCATGTAGACTTGTCCGGGTTTTAAATCGGTAAACACAAAAGAACCGAAAGTATTTGTTTTTGCACGCCGTATCACTGTGTTTCTTTCGTTAAGCAAAAGCACTATTTTGTTTTTGTAAAAAGAAATCTTCTTATCATTCTCCTGTATTAATTTTGCAGATATCTTATAAGTGAAGCGGGGGTCAATTAATTTTTCAATGACTTTATTTGAAGCCCCATTCTGGCATTCCGCCTTATTATTCACTACATTATTCGTGCAAATGGCTTCTCCTTTACTATTTGCTAACTCAACTGATACGTTTTGGTTGGTAAATTCCTTTTTAAAATCCACTTCAATTTTCTTTGCTTCATTCAAATCAACATTCGTGAAAATAAAATTTCCGTATTTATTCGTAGATGTTGTTTTTACAACAGCACCGTTTCCATTAATCAGATTCACCTTCTTATTCCGGACAGGCAATTTCTCTTTGTTATTATAGGAAAACTTTCCCGCCAGATTCGTCCATTTGACTGTCTTGATTTCCGCAACTGTCGGTTCTTTTTCTTCTTTTTTCTTCAGATAAACTTTCGCAATAAATTGTTTCATATAAATAGTATCATCCACCATTTTATCTTTTCCATTGAAAACTACTTTATGAAATGGATTTCTGAATTGTGTGGTATCAAAAGTCAAAGCATCCTTCGGAA
>CAZRNW010000372.1:0-1471 GCA_964601535.1 uncultured Flavobacteriaceae bacterium | reverse complement strand
CGTAGGTCATTTTTATTTTTTGTGCTTTATCAGGAATGTTATTCATGATAACATCCAAATACATTTTTTGAGCCTTTGGATTAGCAAAATAAATGGAATAGTTTTTTCCAAAAGGCAAATTAAGTTTAAAAGCCGAACCGTTTCCTGTATTCACCGCTTCAATTACTTTCCCGGATTCAACTACGGTAACAGTAGTATTTAAAAGTGGCTGACCGTTGAACGTATTGTTGCCATCGAAAGTTAAACCCTGCGCATTAATCATTAAAGGCAAGGCGATCAAAATTATTATTCTAAAAATTATACTCATGTTAGACTTCAATTTTCTTGTATTTAAATTTAATGCCTTTTTTTAATATTTCATCCAAAAGATTAACAATAGTTTCGAAAGTTTTAGGCCTGTATTTATCCACACTAAACTCTATAACAGGAATCCCCTTTACTTTTTTTAGTCCTGATTCATAGCTTTTACTAACTGATTGAAGATATTTTTTATCGATTCCTTTTTCGTAGCCCCTTCCCCGCTTTTTTATATTCTGCAATAGATTTTTATGATGGGTGGAAATATAAATCAACAAATGCGGTTTTTTGGTTACGCCTGCAATAACTTCAAATTGATTTTGGTAAAGCTCAAATTCCGATTTAGTTAGATTTGATTTGGCAAACCATAAACATTTGTGCAGACTAAAATCAGCCACGGTTATTTTTTTACTTGTCCTTTTAAAGTGATTATGCAAATGGGCATGACGGAAAATCAGAAAACTGTATTCCAGCGGGAAGGCCATTCTTTTTTTATTCTCATAAAATAATGGCAACAAAGGATTGTCCTCAAATTGCTCTGCTAAAAAAACAGCATTACGCCGTTTTGCCAAAGCTAAAGCCAAAGTTGTTTTACCTGCACCAATATTACCTTCAATGCAAATGTACATTCGTATCTATTTTTTTTGCGGTTAAAGTATCCGTACAATCCATTAATAAGCGGTGAATACTTTTATTTAAAACGGGATGTAAAATTCCCGAGGCAATATCGTTTAGCGGTTTCAAAACAAATTGACGTAAATGTAAACGCGGATGAGGAACTGTGAGTAATTCAGTATTTATTATCTCGTTATTAAATAACAAAATATCTATATCAACGGTTCGTGGTGCATTTTTTTCGCTGCGGGTGCGTCCTAGTTTCAGTTCAATTTCCAACAATAATTTCATAAGGTTCTCTGCGTCCAATGCGGTGGTGATTTTAATACATTGATTATAGTAATCCGGACTATTTTCGGAGCCCCAGGCCTGGGTTTCGTAAATGTTGCTTTCGGCAACAATTTTTAACCGTTCCTCACTTATTAGCTCCTTTGTCCGGTTTAAATTCGCCAATCGGTCGCCCATATTTCCGCCCAAACACAAAAATGCTACGTTCATACACTTTATCCTTTTTAAAGGCTTAATAAAGGTCACTTAGTTCTTATTAAACACAAAATTA
>CAZRNW010000371.1:0-4358 GCA_964601535.1 uncultured Flavobacteriaceae bacterium | reverse complement strand
GAAAGCAAAAAAATTATTTACAGAAATAAAAGCAGCTCCCCGTCTGGCCTATTCAGAGTCGGGATTAGGAACAATTGCTTTGTATCAGAAAAATTATCCTAAAGCGATAGAACATACAGAACTTGCTATAAAAATGTTTAGGGATTTAGGAAGTATTGCTGATGTAGCAGCCTGTCAGGTTAGTTTAGCACAAATATTCATGCAGCTTAAAAAATATAAAGAGGCTGAGACCGCTTTAACAGATGCATTAAAAATAAGCAATCAGATTGGTGACAGGAGGGGCTCTTCTATGACATACTTAGGTTTAGCGAATTTATTTTCTGTATCGAAAGGATTTGTGAAGGCTAAATCTTGTATTGATTCTGCTATTGCTATTGCCAAAAGTATCCGTTGTGTTCAGTGTCTGAAAGATCATTATAGCAGCTACGCTCAAATCGATAGCGCGATGAATAACTTTAAAGGTGCATTTTTAAATTTAAAATTATTTAACCGTTATAACGATAGTTTAATAAGCGAAGAAAATACAAAAAAATCAAGCCAGGCTAAATTGCAATACGATTTCGACCGAAAAGCGATAGCTGACAGTTTAAAAAATTCTGAAATAAAAATAAAAGCCGAATTGAAGCACGAACAGGAGATTCAACAACAAAAAATCTATTCGTATGGAGCCGTGCTAGGATTTATTTTGATGCTTGTCATTGCCGGCATTTCTTACAGGGCATTTAAACAAAATCAAAAAGCCAGCCGGATAATTGAACAGCAGAAGAACATTGTGGAAGAAAAGCAGAAAGAGATTGTAGACAGCATTCATTATGCAAAACGGATTCAGCAGAGTTTAATGCCAACCGAAAAATATTTTGATAAACATTTAAAAAAATAAGTATGCCCTGGAAAAAAACACCCCCGCAAAAAGATTATTACGCTGTAATTTTTGCCTCAACAAAATCAGACAACCTGGAAGGTTATGCTGAAATGGATGAACTGACACTGAAATTAGCTCAGGAACAACCCGGCTTTTTAGGTTACGAAAGCGCCGGCGATTTAAAATCAGGAATTTTTATTTCTTTTTGGGAAAACATGGATGCCATCAATCACTGGCGCCAAAATTCAACTCACTTAATGGCTAAAGCAAAAGCCGATAAATGGTATAAACGTTATTTGAGCCAGATTTGCAAAGTGGAGCATTCGCACTTAATGGAAAAGTGATTTTAATTCCTTTAATTCCTTAATCGGAGAAATATTTTCATGATTGTATTTTGCAGGCTGGTTGATTTCGAAGAAAACGGCCTTCCACCCTGCACCGATGGCGCCTTCAATATCACTGACCCAGTTATCCCCGATCATAATACATTTATCGGCTGTTGTTTTAGCGAGACGTTCGCCTAATCTGAAAATTTCTTCGTGCGGTTTGGTTAAACCGTGCTCTTCAGAAATAATAATTTGTCTAAAATAATCCCTGAGGCCGCAATTGTCTATTTTAATATTCTGCACTTCTGCAAAACCATTAGTGATGATGTGCAAATGAAAATCATTACTTAAGTGCTCCAAAACCTCAATACAATCCGGTATTAAGTGCTTTGAATACGGGGAAATATTGACATAGTCTTCGGCAATGGATTTACTCAGTTGCAAATCATTCAATCCGAAATTCAGAAAAGTATCGTGAAAACGCTTGTAGCGCAGTTCTTCCTTTTTAATCTTATTGAAATAATACAAATGCCACAGCTCGTTATTCTTTTCATAATAAAAAGCGTGGAATTTTTCAAAATCAACTCCTAAACGCGTTTCAAAATTATTAGCCCTGAATAAATTTTGTAAAACAGTTTTCGAATTTCTGTCAAAATCCCACAAAGTATTATCCAAATCGAAAAACAAATGCTTCATAACACTTTCATTACGCTTTCGTAGAAAAACAGAAGCAGAAAATAAATTACTACATTCCAGGAGGTAACAACAATAGTCATGACCAACACCACTTTTTTCTTGTCCTTATAAAACCGTTCTGCCACAAAAGTTCCTAAAGGAATGGATAATAATATTGGTGTAAAAAATGCAATGCCCCATATGCCGAAACGTTTTTTTATAGTAATAATACGCCGGTTGGTTTTAGTAAAGACTTTTGGGTGACGGTGATTGCGGAAGTATTTTATTTTTGCGTTGTGCCACCACCGCATTAAAGCAGCACTTACGTTGGTGAAAATTATGATGCCGGTAAAACTGCCTGAGCAGGTGACTAAAATCACTTTCCAGAAATTAAAATCAAATAAAGCAACGGCCGACGGCACTGATACTTTACCAAAACCTAAAAGGCTGGTTAAAAAAACAGGCAATATTTTCCAAAACTCTTCCAAATAGAATTCAAATAAACCTTTCTAATAACTAATAAGCAAATAAAGCTTGTTAATTAAAGTTTTCAGGTATAAAAAACAGTCTTTCAAATTTACGCCACCAAAGGGCATTTTTGTTGGCTCAAAATGGCTTTTAAAGGCACAAAATTGTATTCATAAAGCATCCTTAAAAGCGCTAATTTTTATTGTTGGAAATAGAAAAATGGCTACCTTTACGCCCCAGTTAACTATACACATTTTATTATGTCTACAAAAACTGCAAACGCAGAAGCTGCAAGCCACGAAAGTATGTTTGAAGCCGTATTAGCCCGCCTTGATGTTGCGGCTAAATTAATGAACCTTTCCGACGACGTTAAATCAGTACTAAAAACAGGTTCAGGTTAGTCTGCCCGTGATGATGGATAATGGAAAAATTCAGGTATTTGAAGGTTACCGTGTAGTTCACTCTGTAGCGGTTGGTCCTTCTAAAGGCGGTATCCGTTATGCAATGGATGTGAATCAGGATGAAGTTATGGCTTTAGCTGCATGGATGAGTTTTAAATGTGCAGTTGCAAATTTACCTTATGGCGGTGCAAAAGGCGGTATTAAATGTGACCCGCGTGCAATGAGCGTTGGTGAATTAGAACGTTTATCGCGTGCTTATGCTGTTGCCATGAAAGATGTTTTTGGTGTAAATAAAGATATTCCTGCTCCTGATATGGGAACAAGCGGAAGGGAAATGGCCTGGATTCTGGATGAGTTTAATAAAATGACCGGAGAAGATTGTCCCGGTGTAATTACGGGAAAACCTATTGCTCTTGGCGGTTCATTGGGAAGAGATGCAGCAACCGGTCGCGGTGTAATGGTGAACTCAATGGAAGCATTGAAGAAATTAGGTATGAATCCTAAAGATGTAACTGCAGTAGTTCAGGGATTCGGGAATGTAGGTTCTCACTCTGCTCGTTTACTCTCTGAAAAGGGTATAAAGATTGTTGGTATTGGTGATCATACGGCATCATTCTATAATGAAAAAGGAATTGATATTAAAGCAGCTTTAGAATATGCTTCTAAAAATAAAAATACATTAAAAGGTTTTACAGGTGCAACTGAAATTCCTTCTGCTCAATTATTGATTTCGAAATGTGATTTATTAGTGCCGGCTGCTTTACAAAATGTGATTCATGAAGATAATGCAGCAAAAATTCAGGCGAAACTGATTGTTGAAGGTGCAAACGGACCAACCGTTCCGGAAGCTGATCATGTTTTAAATGAACGCAAAATTATTGTTGTACCCGATATTTTGGCAAATAGCGGCGGGGTAACCGTTTCTTATTTCGAGTGGGTACAAAACAAAGCCGGTTATTACTGGACTGAACAGGAAGTTAACACCAAGCACGATCATAAAATGGAAGAAGCTTTTGGTAAGGTTTGGGCTAATGCCGATAAATATAAAACCAGTATGCGTATTGCAGCTTATATCACAGCTTTAGAAAAGATTGAGTTAGCCGTTAAATTAAAGGGAAATTATTAATATATTGACTATCAATATATTAACAAAATTCTGTTTATATTAAGCGCCATATAAATTGATTTTTATCACCCTTAACTTAATAATTCCTTTATTTTTGTTTAACCCAATTTTAAGGTTTTGGAAATACTCTACATAACCCTCTTCTTATTCTTGGCCTATCTTTTAGGTTCCATACCTACTTCTATCTGGATTGGTAAAGCATTCTATAATATTGATGTGCGCGAGTTCGGAAGCGGTAATGCAGGCGCAACAAATACCTTCAGGGTTTTAGGAAAAAGAGCCGGAATTCCTGTTTCAATTATTGATATCCTTAAAGGCACAGCCGCAGTTTCTTTATCCTTTTTAACAGGCTTTCATACGGAAACACCTTTCTTTACTAATTTCCAAATTGGTTTAGGAATTGCTGCTTTAATCGGACATATCTTTCCGGTGTTTGCAGGTTTCAGAGGCGGAAAAGGTGTAGCAACTATTCTGGGCGTTGTTGTTTGTATTACACCTGT
>CAZRNW010000370.1:0-4366 GCA_964601535.1 uncultured Flavobacteriaceae bacterium | reverse complement strand
AATGCAACAGGAAAGATTAGTGATTTCGTGAGTATGTATGACATTAATAAGATTTTGAAAGCCGAAAAAAGAGATTCCTTAAAACAAGTTATTATTTTAGAATGGAAAAATGAAAATCAGTTTTATTTTCTGAGTGGTATTCTTGAATTAATTTATGATGGCAGTTCAAAAAAAGTACTGGATGATGACCGCAAGCAAAATGATAAAACTTTAGATTCTTATGATGAATTCAATAATGATACTTATGCTTTCACTAAAGAAAATAATTTATTCATCAGTCAAAACGGAAAAGAAATTCAAATTACCAAAGACGGCTCTTACACTTTAGTTTACGGGAAAAGCGTTCACAGGGATGAATTCGGAATTCACAAAGGAACTTATTGGAGCCCGAGCGGTAATTATTTAGCCTTTTACAGAATGGATCAAAGTGATGTAACCGATTATCCGATTATTGATTGGACCAAATATCCTGCAGAAAACAAAAACATTAAATACCCGATGGCCGGAAATAAAAGTCATTATGTGACACTTGGCATTTACGAAATGAAAACAGGAAAAACCTGGTATGTTAAAACTGAGGGCGATAAAGAGCAATATTTAACCAACATCCAGTGGAGTCCCACAGAAAAAAACATTTACATTGCCGTTTTAAACCGTGGACAAAATCATATGAAGCTAAATGAGTATGATGTTACATCCGGAAATTTCAATAAAACATTATTTGAAGAGAAAGACGAGAAATATACAGAGCCTTTAACCCCAGTATTATTCGTGAAGAATGAAAAACAATTTATCTGGATGAGCAGAAGGGATGGTTACCGACACGCTTACTTATACAATATTGACGGAACTTTGGTAAAGCAGTTAACAAAAGGGAAATGGGAAATAAAAGAGGGTTTAGGATTTGATGAGAATTATTCGCGTTTATTCTTCCATGCTAACGAACAGGGCCCTGCCAATCAGGATTGTTACTCAGTAAATATTAAATCAGGAGAATTAACCCGTTTAACTTCAGGGAATGGTTTTCACGCTTGTATTGCTGACAAAAAAGGAAATTATGTTATCGACAACTTCAGTTCTTGCTATACGCCTCGTGAATATTTTGTCATCAATACAAAAAACAAAAAATCGGTTTCTGTTTTTAAAGCAGAGAATCCTTTGAAAGAGTACAAAACAGGAAAGTGGAATTTGTTCACAATTAAAAACAACGAAGGCACAGAATTATTCAGCCGCATTTTTAAGCCTGTTGATTTCGACAGCACTAAAAAATATCCGGTGATTGTTTATTTGTATAATGGACCACACTCACAAATGGTAACCAACAGCTGGATGGCCGGCGGCGAATTGTGGTACCAGTACATGGCGCAAAAAGGCTATATTATTTTTACTTTGGATGGTAGAGGAACTTCTTACCGAGGAAAGGATTTTGAACAGGCAACTTTCCGTCAGTTAGGAACAAAAGAGATGGAAGACCAATTAAAGGGTGTTGAGTATTTGAAGTCACTCCCTTATGTTGATGCGGCACGCGTTGGTATTTTTGGCTGGAGTTTTGGCGGATTTATGACAACCAGTTTAATGACAAGAAATCCCGGCGTTTATAAAGTTGGTGTTGCAGGTGGTCCGGTTATTGACTGGAGTTATTATGAAATCATGTATACTGAAAGATACATGGACACGCCACAGGAAAACAAAGAAGGCTACGAGAAAAATAATTTATTGAATTACGTAGATAAATTAAAAGGTAAATTATTAATGATTCACGGTGCGCAGGATAATGTTGTTGTTTGGCAGCACAGTATAAAATATCTGAAAAGGGCTACTGATAAAGGTATACAGTTAGATTATTATACTTATCCCGGGCATGAGCATAATGTGTTGGGTAAAGACAGAGCGCATTTAATGGAGAAAATTTGTAATTACTTTATTGAGAATCTTTAGTGGTTAGTGGTTAGTGGTTAGTGGTTAGTGTAGAAAGGAAATTGTAACCAAATATTGTAAAAACGTTATAAAAAGATGAAAAAACTGTTTTTAATTTTAATCGGTACAATAATTTTCTCCTCTTTCCAAACTGTTCCGGTGGCTGGAAAGATTATGGAGTTTTGCAAAAAGAACATGGGTAAAAAGGTTGATCGGGGTGAATGCTGGGATTTGGCTTACGCTGCTCTTAACAGCGTAGGTGCGGATTGGTCGGCCCCTTTTAATTTCGGTGATAAGATTGATTACAAAAAAGAGAAATTAAAACCTGCCGATATTTTACAATTCACCAACGTGAAATTTATGTTTCCGAACCGCAGCATGAGTTTTCCGAAACATACAGCTATTGTCTCAAAAGCAGAAGGCGGAAAAATTTTAGTGTACCATCAAAACTTTAACAACAAGCGTTACGTTGATACATTAACTATTGATTTGGCTAATATTAAAAACGGAAAGATTGACGTTTACAGGCCTAAAGGGAAATCTTAAATTAAAATACCTGATCGGCAATAATTTCCCCTACTCCATTCTGGTATAACCAATAGCCGTTCGTTTGTCCGGTGAAATTCTTTTCACCACCTAGTTTTCCAGATGGCACGAAACCAGATGCCAAACCGATACCATAAACATTTTCTATTACTTTTTCTTCCGTGTCTAATACCTGGCATTTATCATTCACAAAACGTTTTCCGATTCCAATATTTAGTTTTAAGGATTCACCATTGTGATTTACCATTTCTACTGCGTTTGGCACATATCCAAAAGCCGGTATAATTATAGTTGCCTGATAAAGTTTGGTTAGCAACTCATCTGCGTTGGTTGGTATTTCCCGGATTTCAATACCCTTTTCACCGTCCTTTATCAAATTCAGGAAAAGTTCACGTGCTTCAAATCTTAAACCTGATAGCCTGTTAACCCTGCCTGTTAAAGGACAAGCATCATCGAATCCATAATTAGTAAATCCATTACTATGCGCCTCTTCAAGGGTTAAAAAGAAGGGCTTGGGCATTGACCGGTAAATAATTTGAATTGTATATTCAGAAATTTTGTTCTCTTTAAAATACTTTTTTAAATAAACAGCTGATGTAAAAGCACTGTGAGAGCTTCCAATAATAAGAACCGAGTGTTTTTTATACTGCAATAAAATTTTATTCCACTTTCCCCTGAATAAATCATCCGTAAAAACAACTTTCTCGGAGTGATTAAGTAAATTTATGGATGTACCTCCGATGTGATGTTTAATAATTTCCATACGGTTTTGAATTCCACCACAAGCCAAGACTATTTTTTTTGCATAATACTCATGTTCGCTGTAAAATGAACCGTCTTCTGCTATGGTTTTTATTATAAAAACTCCATTATGAGACTGAATAACTCTTTGTGCTATTTCCTTATTTCTCAGCTTTACTTTTTTTAAATTTTTAATTGCTTTCGAATAGATAACAGAAGCATCTGATAAAAATTCATCCACATTTCTAAGTGGCACATTTCCATCCAGTGATTTTATTTTTTTATAAGAGGGTTTATTTGCCAATTTTTTTACCGTTGCGTCTTTAATATTATCGACAAACTCCGTAAAGGTTTTGGCATATGTATCGCTATTAATATGATAAGAAGTTATGTTTCCTTTTAAAATATTCTCCGATTTGTCAAGAATAAGAATTTTATTCTTTTTAAGCCTGGCGGTTTGGTTTCTCTGGAACATATTTATTACTACACCCGACCCGGCAGGTCCGAAACCAAGAAAAGCTACATCGTAAGTTGTTTTCTTTTTAAAATAGTTTTCAAACCATTTGCGTATTTTTATAGATGCATTTCCTGCACCAAACAAACCAGCGCCCGTATAATTCCATTTTTTAATAACATTATCAAATATGGACTCTAGTTTCTCGCCCGCACTTCCTGCTAAAAAACTTTTTCCTTTAATAATCCCGCTTTGCCTTTCGGTAAAATTACGTGTTACTATTACAGGAATACCTAAGGATGTTCCTTCCTCTTGCAAACCACCGGAATCAGTAATAATTACCGCAGTTTGATTATATAGTTCCAGTAATTCCAGCGGACTTAAAGGTGGACTGGATTTAAAATTAGAAATGCGTAATTCTGAATGTTTGGCATTGGGTGATGAAGGATGGTTAATCCATAAAAAATTATATTCAGGGTGTCTAATTGCTAATCCGATACAAATATTAAGAACCTTATCGGAGCGGTATCCTTTGCTGCTACGACGGTGTTGGGTAATAATTACAGTCGTTCTTTTTGCCGGCTTTCTTTTATAATTCTGTTTTAAAAAATCGACGATCGTATTCCCGGTCAAAATCACATTTTCCTTCACCCCAAATTTTTCAATATTTGCAACTGCGGCTTTATACGGTGCAAAAATAACGAATGC
>CAZRNW010000369.1:0-4374 GCA_964601535.1 uncultured Flavobacteriaceae bacterium | reverse complement strand
GTTGCAAAATTTTAGACTAGGGCGACCTTAGAATTCGTCGGAATAAACCTGTATTGTTTTATCCCTCAAATTATAACCCGAGGCCATCACCTCCCCATAAGCCCCTGTTGACCTGATAGCCAATAAGTTACCTCTATTAGTTTCAGGCAATTCCATCGCTTTTCCGAAGCAATCCGAGCTCTCGCAAATGGGCCCAACTACATCGTATTTAGTTAGGAGTTGAGAGTTCGGAGTTCGGAGGGTGGCGCTCAGGTTTTCTATTTTATGATAGGCCTGATAAAGGGCAGGACGAATCAATTCCGTCATCCCGGCATCTAAAATCGCAAAATTGGTGTTGATGGCTTTCTTAATATATAATACCTTTGATATTAAAGAACCGCATTGCGCCACAATGGCCCGTCCCAATTCAAAATGTACTTCCTGATTCGGGCGAACTTCTAAAAATTCTTTAAAAACATTAAAGAAGGTCTCGTAACTCACAATGTTTTCTGTATCGGGTTCCTTATAATTAACACCGAGTCCGCCACCGACGTTGATTATTTTTAAATCGAAACCTTTATGCAAAAACCATTGGTTGATTTCGTTCACGCGCTGACATAATTTTTTGAATGGCGTTAAATCCGTTATTTGCGAACCAATATGAAAATGCAAACCAATTAGTTTTAAGTTAGGCAATTTTTTAAGGGATGCAATCACTTCATCAAATTCATAAGGATTAATCCCGAATTTATTTTCTTCCAAACCTGTCGTAATATATTTATGCGTATACGCATCCACATTCGGATTAATGCGTAAAGCAATATTCGCTGTTTTATTTTTTTTCTGCGCGAGTTCATTCATCACTTCCAGTTCCTGCAAACTCTCCACATTAAAACATAAAATATTTTGATCTAGAGCGTAATTTATTTCAGCATCACTTTTTCCTACACCTGCAAAAACAATTTTATCATTGGTATAACCGCATTCAACAGCACGTTTTACTTCATTGCCGCTTACACAATCTGCTCCTAAACCAAACGACTGAATTAATTTCAGAATCTTAGGATTCGAATTTGCTTTCAGTGCATAATGCACATGAAAATTATGTTTTGAAAATTGTTTTTTCGCTTCCTCCAGTGTTTTGGTAAGCAGCGCCATGTCGTAATAATAAAACGGCGTTGGCAGTTTTTCAAACTTTTGTATGGTATCTTTTGAAAACATAGCCGTTAATTATAATTGAATAATCCTTTGTTTAATGCCATCAAAGCATCCTTCTTCAATTTCCCGTCAATCAAAACCGAAATGTTATTCGGACTACCGCCATAAGAAACCATCCGCAGCGGAATATCTTTTAATGCTTCTAAAACTTTGTAACCATAACCTGCAGCATCTTTCGGCACGCTTCCAACAATGCAAATAATGGTTTGGTTTTCGTCCATATCCACATTGGCAATTTCTTCCAGTTCTTTTTTTATTTCTTTCAAATGTTTAGGGTTATCAATCGTTAATGATACAGCAACCTCCGAAGTGGTAATCATATCAATCGATGTTTTGTAACGCTCAAAAATTTCAAAAACCGCTCTTAAAAAACCGTGGGCTAAAAGCATTCGGTCGCTTTTAATATTGATAGCGATAATACCATCTTTAGCAGCAACAGCTTTTAATCCAACTTTTGTATTTAAGTTGGCGGCAATTAAAGTACCGGGAGCTTCAGGCTGCATGGTGTTTTTTAAACGTACCGGAATATTTCTTTTCTGCGCAGGTAAAATGCAAGTCGGGTGTAAAATTTTCGCACCGAAATAGGCTAACTCAGCCGCTTCATCAAAACTTAATTCGTTAATAGGGTGTGTTTTATTCACGAAGCGCGGGTCGTTATTGTGCATGCCATCGATGTCGGTCCAAATCTGAACTTCTGTACAATACAAAGCTGCGCCAATAATAGAAGCAGTATAATCGCTGCCGCCTCGTTTTAAATTATCAATTTCACCAAAAGCATTACGGCAAATGTAGCCTTGGGTAATGAATAAAATTTCGCCAGGGTATTTTTTTAGTTCGGTGTTGATGTTTGCTTCAATGTATTTTAAATCCGGCTCTTCGTTTTCATCAATGCGCATGAAATTAAGTGCAGGCAATAAAACCGATTTTATGTTTTGTTCCGATAAATAATAATGGAACATGGCGGTGCTCAGTAATTCACCCTGTGCTAAAACAGCTTTTTCTTCGTTAGAGGTGAACATATCTAAAGTAAAAGCGCGCAGATAATTAAAATGGTGAGTGATTAAATCAGTGGCTTTCTTTTTGTAGTCTTCGGTTTTATAAAGTTTCGCAATTTCGTTTTTGTATTTTTCTTCCAGTTTTGCAATCAAATCATTCGCTTTTGCGGTTTCTTTTCTGTACAAAGCTTCGCTTATTTCAACTAATGCGTTAGTTGTTCCGCTCATAGCAGAAAGCACAACTACTTTTGGTTCGCTGTTCACAACTAATTTCTGAAGTGCCTGAATACGTTCCGCGCTTCCTACACTTGTTCCTCCGAATTTTAATACTTGCATAATGTATTTGAAGATTTAATATTTAAAGATTCAATGATAAAGATGATAAAATAAAATGAATTGGAAAGGTACGTAACCTTTAGGACATATTAACGGCTCTTGCGAACCTTACATTTTCGTTTTATGGAAATAACGATTGTCATTTGTGCCACAAAGAAAACAAGTTTTAAAGAAACCGCAAAATTTTGTTTGTAAAGATTATTTTGTGGGGCTTACCGCAAGCGGTCGGGCTGCTACAGGCTCCGCTATCGCTTCGGTTTTTTGCCGAAAAGGCAAAAGAACTAAACCTTCCGCATCCCTAAGCCGGATTTATTGAATTACAATTCTTGCCGAAATATTGTTAATGAGTAAAAGATAAATCCCGGAACTAAGCTTACTTACATCAATCGTTTTATTTTCATTAATTGTATCCTCTAAAACAAGCTCACCTTTCATATTTATAATTTTGTAATTCTCGTTTTTTGATGTGTATTTGGAGAATTGAATTGTAATGATTTCAGAAGCCGGATTCGGATAAATCAGAATCTGCTCTTTCTTTTCAAATTCGTTAATACCAACAGAAACCGCGGTCTTCCAGGTTTCCTTTAAACGCACGTCTGCTTGGCTGATCCCGCAGGTATAATAATAAGTTCCTGCATTTGTAAAACCCATCCCGCCTTTTCTTAATGTAGCTGTTAATGTACTAACAGAAAGCCACGAATTGCTAATAAGATTATAAGTCCAAAGCTGATTGTTGCAAGCGTTTAAACTGTCTTTTCCGGCAAACACCACCAAATCATTATTAATTGCTTGCATATTGGCATAAACTTTTCCGGTTCCCGTTCCTGCGAAAGTGCTTTTGTAAGTCCAGTTATCTGCAACCGGATTGTACTCGTATAAATATCTGCTGTAAGCATAAGCTGAATTCATTCCATACAGTAAATAACCTTTTCCATTAGCAGCAGCGCCGCTTCCTCTCCAATTGGTAATTGGTAAATTATTTTTTTGAGTCCATGTATTTCCGGTCATATCATAAGCCCAGACTTCGTTAATGGCATCATTGGTAGTAAAAGCTCCGCCAACAATGTAGGCTGTATTTCCAATTACAAAACAAGAAGCACCGCGCACACCGTTTCCGGGTTTTGATGCCATCGCGGTCCATGAATTTGTTGAAGGAGAATACATCCATAAATCATTCAAATCACTTCCTCCGGCTTCACCACCAAAAACAAAACCATTGGTTCCATCGGTAAAACCGCAGGCGTATTGACGTTCTTTTCCGGCAGGCATTGAAGCGACCGCAGTCCATGTTTCTGAACTTAAATCAAAACTGTAAAAATCTCCTGCTAAAACCCATCCCACCTTTAAACCTGAACCGCAATAAGCTTTGTTATTAATCACAAATGCCACACCATCGTCTCTTTCTAAACCCGGAAAATCGGTTAATTGTGTCCAAGCCTGTCCTTTAAACTCTTGTGAAAAGAGAATGAAGGTTATGAACAAAAGAATGGCTTTTTTCATTGTATTAGATGAACGTAAGTTACGACAATTTATTTTAGTTCGGAGTAAAAAGTTCAGAGTTCGGAGATAAATTATCGGAATCACTCTCAATACCCAACTAACTACTCCCGGCTCTCAACTCCGAACTCTCAACTCCAAACTATTTTAATAACTCGTTAATATCTTGGTTTTATAGTGAAGCTCTGTACAACTATCTTTACGCGGTTGCAAAAGTTCGTTGTACGTAGTTAGTTTTCGTTGAGTTTCTCACTAACCCGCGCAACACACTCCGAACTCCGAACTCTAAACTCCCAACTAAATATTTATGCCAAAAGATAATTCCATAAAATCAGTTTTAATTATAGGT
>CAZRNW010000368.1:0-4377 GCA_964601535.1 uncultured Flavobacteriaceae bacterium | reverse complement strand
TAATAAGTAAAGGGGTCTATTTCCCGGATTTTACTAACTTTAATTCCAATAAAGATTTGAAAAAACCACAAGAAATACTGGATGGATTCCGGAAGGAACTTGACGCAACCCCTGATAAAAGACAGAAGGTTGAAAAAATTCTTGAATTCGGTTTAACTTACGGCGATAATTTTGGCGATAAAATGATCGATTTGTTTGAGGAAGGCATCACCATTTCCAAAGAAATTAATTTTAAAGGCGGTGAAGTTATCTGTTATTTCAATGTCCTCTTTTTTGTCGGCATGACAAAAGGCGTTCAAAAAGAAAAATACAATTTATCGGTAGAAGAAACTATTAATATGCTGAATGAAATCAAGGGCGATTCCGAATGGTATTCTCTTGGCCTAAACCAACTCGCGTTTTTTCATTGGTTCAGGGGCGAGTACGAAAAGGGTTTCAATATTATTTTTGAATCCACTAAACTTACAGGAGGCGGTACCTATAGCCTTGCCTGGAATCATTTTGGTCTTGCCGTTTTCTATTTCGACACAAAAGATTATGAAAACGCCAGAATATCTTACCAAAAATCATTTGAACTTTTTGAAGAACATAAACATGTGTACGGGCGCGCCCGGGCGGCAAACGGACTGGCTTCAATCGCCATTATTAAAAACAAACCCGAAGAAGCGCTTGAACTTTTAAATTACTGCAGTAATGCCTATCGTAATTTAAGTCATCACTCCGGTTTGAGCCGGGCTGTTAACGATTGGGGCTTATTAGAAAAAGCCAATAAAAATTATTCTAAATCAATAGAATTATTAAAGGAGAGTATTGAATTAAGGAAGGAGATTAATCACCTGCAAGGCTTGGTAACAAGTTACTCAGATCTAGGCGAAGTATATCTTCTCTCTAAAGATTTTAAAAAGGCTCTCGCTGAGTTCGAAAAAGGATTAGCCTTGGCCATCGAGGTAAATTCCAGACAAAAGCTGATGCGGATTCACAAATTACTTTATGATACCTATAAAGAATTAAAGAATACAGATTTAGCTTTAGAGAATCTTGAAAAATATTACGAAATAAAATCACAATTACTAAGCGATGACGCCTCTAATAACATCAAAAAGATTCAAACTAAATTCGAAAAAGAAAAATCAGAAAAAGAAGCCGAGATAGAACGATTAAAGAATGTAGAACTTAAAAAAGCTTATAAAGAAATAGAAGAAAAAAATAAAGAAATTATTGATAGTATTACCTACGCCAAACGTATCCAAAAATCCTTGATGCCTAACGAAAAGTATATTGAAAGAATTTTGAAAAAGCTGAAGTAAAAAACTAAACCCTTATCCCTATCACAAGCATATCATCTATCTGCGGATTTTTTCCTCTCCAGTTTTCAATCTCTTTCCCAACTGAAGTATATTGCATTGCCATATCCTGATTCTGAACTTTAAGAAGAAATGCTTCGAATGTACTGTCGAGGTATTTTTCATCATCAGCACCGCCGAACTGATCACAGTAGCCATCCGTATATAAATAAAACGTGTCCCCTTCTTTTAATTCCAGTGTTTCTTTCTCAAAAACAATCGCTTTTTTAGTCACTAATCCTAAAGGATATTTTCCGACTTTCATTTTTTTGATTTCACCGCCGCGTATTCTCAATAAACTGCGTCCGGAAGATGAAACTTCCATGGTTTTGTTTTTTAAATTAAAGGCACATAATGTAATGTCCATTCCATCTACCGTATCACTTTCCTGCTCACCTTTTTTTAGCGCGGTTACCAATCCCTCATGCATTCGCTTCAGGATTTCCAGCGGATCAATTATTCCCTGACTCTTCACAATATCGTTCAGTAAATTATTCCCTATTAAACTCATGAAAGCCCCCGGTACTCCATGTCCCGTACAATCAACCGCCGCCACCAGAATAGTTCCTTTATAATTCGCAAACCAGTAAAAATCGCCGCTTACAATATCCTTTGGTTTAAAAAAGATAAACGACTCCGGAATTAAATCATTTAATTTTTCTTTTATTGGAAGAATAGATTCTTGAATCCGTTTTGCATAATGAATGGAAGAAGTTATACTGTGATTTTTCTTTTCAATCAATTCGTTTTGTTTATCCACTAATTCTTTTTCTTCCCTTAATTCACGTGTTTTGGCAGCTACCTGTGCTTCCAGTTTAATTTGTGTTTTCCTTAATCGCCTGATGCGCGCCCGGAAAAAAGAAAACACCAATAAAATAAATCCGCCTATGACAGTTATCCTGAACCAGGTTGTTTTCCAGAATGGCGGCACAATGGTTAATTTAATTACAATAGCATTATCGTTCCAGGTTCCATCATTATTCGAAGCCTTCACTCTGAATGTATAAACACCAGGGTCAAGGTTAGTGTAGGTCACAAAACGATTCGTTCCGGGTTTCGTCCACTTACCATCGAATCCTTCGAGTTTGTAGGAATACAAATTCTTTTCAGACAAAGTAAAATCTAAAGCCGAAAACTCAAATGATATTACATTCTGATTGTGCTCGAGCGTAATTTCCTTAATATTCACAGGATAATTTCCTTTATTATATTCCTCTCCAAAAATTTTAATGCTCGTAATAGCTACAGGTGGAATTAATTTGTTTTCGTGCAAACTATCAGGAAAAAAACGGTTAAAACCATCGGGCCCGCCAAAAAACAATTCACCGCTAGCTGCTTTGAAATATGCACCGGTATTAAACTCGTTATTCTGTAATCCGTCCGGCTTATCATAATTCCTGAAGTTAGAACTTATCAATTCGAATTTCGATAAACCATGATTGGTGCTGAACCATAAATTTCCTTTATTATCGCCAAGAACGCCATAAATGTAAGCGTTGGCCATACCATCTGCCTCATTAAAACGCACAAAGGTTTCGCGTGTCGGATCAAATTTATTTAAACCATTACTCGTGCCAATCCAGATATAACCATTTTTATCCTTCCAGAAAGAACGCACCGACCGGTTACTGATTGTGTTTTTATCATCCTCATTCGGAAAATAAGCTTTGAAAGTTAAAGGATTTCCATTTACATCCACCGATAATTTATTTAATCCGTTATCGGTTCCTATCCATAAAGTATTTTCGGTTTCGGTTATCGTCCAGATGGTGTTATGAGATAAACTGTTTTTATTTTTTGGATCATGCAAAAATCTCGTGAACGATTCTGATCCGTATTCATAACGGTTTAATCCCGACTCCGTTCCCACCCATAAATTACCTTTACTGTCTTCAAATATGCAGCGCACGATATCGTTACTTATGGTTTCCGAATTTTTTTTATCAAAATTATATTGTTTTAATTTTTCGTTTGCCGGATTGTAAGAATATAATCCCTTACTCGTACCAAACCACATTTGTTTTTTACTGTCTTCAAATACCGCCCATACATTTGCGGTTCCCATTTCCCTCTCCTTAAACAAATGAAATTCTTCCTCATCTGCATTCATGTAATTCACCCCGCCCTCAAAAGTTCCAATCCACAAAGTATTTTTACTGTCCATGTAAATGGAGCGTATATTACTTTTACTAAGCTTTGCAGGATTTCCGTATTGCGTTTGACATAATAAAAATTTTTGAGGTTTTAAATCCACTTTGTTTAATCCCCCTGCTAAAGAACCAATCCAAAGATTTCCCGCCTTATCTTCCATCATCCCGGATAATAAATCAGCGCTTATGGCCTGTCTGTTTCCCGGTTCTGCTAAATACGAAACATAAGTCCAGGTAACAGGATTCAGGATTTTTAAACCTTTATCGGTAGAGAGCCATAATTTTCCGCTCTTATCTTCGTACATCGAGCGGATGGCATTATCACCATAACTATTCAGATAAGAATACACACGGCCCGAAATAGAATCCGGCTGCTCAGAAAAACGTGTGGTTTCAAAATTATTTTTGGAAACAATAAATTTACTAAGACCATTTGTTGTACCCACATACATTGAACCGTTCCTTGTTTCGAGAAACGACATAACGATATTGCTTCCTATTGAACTGATATCACTGCCGTTGTTTTTATAATTAAAAAATTCGCGCACATAATGATTAAGATCAAGCGGTGCCCGCGATAATCCGTTAACTGTTCCTATCCATAAAATACCTTGTTTGTCTTTTTTCAGACTCAAAATATTATTTTCGCATAAACTGTTTTTATTTCCTTCTTCGTGCAGGTAACGCGTTACTTTTCCTGTTTTGGTATCTACACGGTTCAGGCCGTTATCGGTACCTGCCCAAACTATTCCATCATCATCTTCAACAACCGACCATACCCTGTTACTGCTTAAACTGTTTTTGTTGTTTTGAATATTCTGGTAACGTTTGAATTTCCCGGTATTGGCGTCCAGCATGTTTAATCCGCCGGAATAAGTACCCAG
>CAZRNW010000367.1:0-4378 GCA_964601535.1 uncultured Flavobacteriaceae bacterium | reverse complement strand
TGGATGCGGTGAGCGTGAAAAAAGAATTCATCAAGTTAAGAACTAGTCTTATTAAATTACAACAAGACCCCTACGAAAAAAGAGCTTTCCTTTATCTGGATATTATCGCCTGGCTTACCTGTAAAATTGAGAACCGCAGCATTCAGGATGTGATGCGTGAAAAAGCCCTCAACAAAGCTAAAATCATACACGATTAATGCTGATTAAATCAGATTTTTATTGGGTTAACTGACCTGATTACTTCAGCATAATGTCAAAATTAATGACATTCGGTTTTTAAAAGTGCTGAGTGGAGCCTCCTTTTGGCTATAAGTTTCTAAATTTGTGGAGATTTTAGATTATTATGAAGAAAATATATTGGATAATAGGAATTGGAATAGGACTTATTTTAGTGGTTGTTATTGTAAAAGCGCTGAATGGCAGTAAGCCAACTGAGGTAATCACCGAGAAGGCCATGAAGCGTACCATAGTAGAAACTGTATCTGCTAACGGGAAAGTACAACCTGAAACGGAATTAAAAATTACTTCCGACGTAAGTGGTGAGATTGTTGAAATGCTTGTGAAAGAAGGTGACCCTGTAAAAAAAGGAGATTTATTATGCCGTATTAAACCGGACTTATATCAAAGTGCCATTGAACGTGTGGATGCAACCGTTAACAGCAGCAAGGCAAATTTAAAAACTACCATTGCGCAATTAGAACAGGCCAAAGCAAGTTTAGCTAATGCTGATGCAAGTTATGCCAGAAGTAAAAAATTATTAGATCAAAATGTTATTTCCCAGCAAGAATTTGACGCAGCAAAAGCACAGTACGAATCAGCAAAAGCGAATGTGGATGGCTTAGTGGAAAGTATCAAGGCTTCTGAATTTAATGTAAAAAGTGTGGAGGCATCTTTAAAAGAAGCAAGCACCAATTTGGATAAAACATACATCTATGCACCGGTCGACGGCACCGTTTCAAAATTAAATGTAGAAAAAGGTGAACGTGTTGTAGGTGTGATGGGTTTACAGGGAACGGAAATTTTACGTTTAGCAAACCTGAATGAAATGGAAGTAAGTATTGAAGTAAATGAGAACGATATCATCCGTGTTTCTAAAAATGATACAGCACTAATTGAAGTGGATGCTTATCTTGATAAAAAATTTAAAGGAATCGTAACTGAAATAGCTAACTCTGCTAATACAACGGGTATCACTGCTGATCAGGTAACAAACTTTGTTGTAAAAGTTAGAATTTTAAGAGAATCGTATATGAATTTGGTGACGGGAGAAAACATGTCTCCTTTCCGTCCCGGGATGAGTGCAAGTGTCGATATCCAAACGAAGCGTGTTGAAAATGTACTTTCGGTTCCAATCATGGCAGTAACTACACGCATTATGGATTCAACGAAAGTTAAAAAAGATGATCCGGATGAAGAGTGGGAAACTAAAGTGGTTAACGAAGATGAAGAAAAGGCAAAAAATAAAGAAAAAGATAAAGAGAAGTTGAAGGAGTATGTTTTCACTATTAAAGATGGCAAAGCAGTGATGGTAGAAGTCAAGTCGGGCATTCAGGATAATGATTATATTGAAGTTGTTTCGGGTGTATCTGATGGGATGGAAGTAATCACCGGTCCGTACAGCGCTGTTGCCCGTACCTTACGTAAAGGAACCAAAGTAAAAGTGGTGGATAAGGATAAATTATTTTCAACAACCGAAAAATAATTGTCGCTTATTTTAAATATTGAAACCTCGACTACACTTTGCTCTGTATCGCTAGCCAAAGAAGGAAAAATTTTGGCGTGTAAGGAAATGAATGAGGGCTTCACGCACGCCGAAAATCTTCATGTTTTTATCGAACAAGTTTTAGCTGATTCAGGCAAATCCACAAAAGATTTAGATGCAATTGCTGTCGGAAGTGGTCCCGGTTCTTATACCGGTTTGCGGATTGGTGTTTCGGCGGCTAAGGGTTTGGCCTACGCATTAAATATTCCGCTTATTGGAGTAAATACTTTGCAAACGATGGCAGCCATGGCAGTGAAGAAAAACCAAGCAGACATTTTATTTTGTCCTATGCTTGATGCCAGAAGAATGGAAGTGTATACGGCGGTTTTCGATAAGAACCTGATTACCTTAAAAGAAACGTCAGCACAAATTATTTCGGAGAATAATTCAGAATTCTTCAATTCAGGAAATGCAATTTGTTTTTTTGGAGACGGTATGCCGAAAAGCAAAGAGATACTTAAAAATATTCCTAAATCGGAGTTTATTGAAAATATTGTTCCATCAGCTGAGGGATTGGCTCAATTATCTTATCACAGGTATTTGAAACAACAATTCGAAGATGTGGCTTATTTCGAGCCGTTTTATCTGAAGGATTTTCTTATCAATAAGTAGCCACGAATTGCACTAATTATCACTAATGATTTGTTGTGTAATTTGTGTAAATTCGTGAAATTAGTGGCTCATGCAGGGTAAATTATACATAGTGCCAACCCCAATTGGTAATCTGGAAGACATCACACTCCGTGCATTAACCGTTTTAAAGCAGGCGGATTTAATTTTAGCTGAAGATACCAGGAACTCCATTTTTCTTTTAAAACATTTTGCAATCGACAAACCCTTAAAATCATATCATCAGCATAATGAGCATAAAACAGTTCAGGAAATTGTAGAGATGATTGCCAGCGGAAAAATAATTGCTTTAATAAGTGATGCCGGTACACCCGGTATTTCTGATCCAGGTTTTTTATTGGTAAGGGAAAGTATTAAAAATAATATTCCCGTTGAAACACTTCCGGGAGCAACTGCATTTGTGCCTGCTCTGGTCAATAGTGGTTTGCCTTGCGATAGTTTTGTTTTTGTAGGATTCCTCCCGCAAAAAAAAGGAAGACTAACGAAATTAAATTCTCTGCATGATGAGGAGCGTACAATGGTGTTTTATGAATCACCTTTCCGGTTAATTAAAGCGCTTGAAGAATTTAAAGAACATTTTGGCGCAGAGCGTCTTGTTTCGGTATCACGCGAGTTAACAAAGTTACACGAAGAAAATTATAGGGGAACCATTGCAGAAGCTTTAACACATTTTAATTCGAAAACAGTGAAAGGTGAAATCGTAATAGTTTTACAAGGAAAAACCGATGAGTAAGAAAAAACATAACGTTGGTGCGCCGCCCGGAACCATCATTTATACAGGCGAAAATAAGGGCGACCGGATAAAAATTTCTTTAATAGAGTACAACGAAACTGAATTTGTTGAACAGGAGTTTTATGATTTATCGGAGTGTATTTCACAGATAAAACCGCATTTGGTGAAGTGGATTAACGTAGAAGGGGTTCACAAAATAGAAGTACTTGAGAAAATCGGGAAGCTGTATGACATACATCCTTTAACCCTTGAAGACATTGCGCATGTTGATCAGCGTCCGAAATTTGAGGATTATGATAATTATGTGGTGGCCATCATGAAGATGATAAATTTCACCGAAGAGGTTAAGACTGAACAGTTATCAATTGTGCTTTTTGAAAACATGGTCATATCATTTCAGGAACCACATGGCGGAGATGCATTTGATATTATAAGGAACCGTTTGCGCCAAGCCAAAGGAAGAATAAGAAAATGCGGCGCCGATTATTTAGCCTATGCCTTGATGGATGCTGTTGTGGATTGTTATTTTCATGCGATTGAAAAAATTGGAGATTTGGTTGAAGATATCGAAGAACAGATTATAGCAAATAACGGTCAGGAATCTTTATTTAAGTTATACGATTTAAAACGCGAAATGATTGGTTTACGCAAACAGGTTTGGCCGATGCGTGATATGATTAGCAACATGGTTAGGTCTGAAACCAAATTAATAAATCCAAGCACCGATATCTATTTGCGCGACTTGCAAGACCATGTTACCCGGATTATTGATACTGTTGAGACGTATCGTGATTTATTATCAGGTATCATGGATATTTATTTGAGTACAAATGCAAATAAAATGAATGAAGTGATGAAGGTTTTAACCATCATGTCATCCATTTTTATTCCCGTAACATTTGTAGCCGGTGTTTATGGTATGAATTTCGATTACATGCCTGAATTGAAATCACCTTACGGATATGCCATCACTTGGGGTGTCATGCTCAGTATAATGATTGGACTTATTATTTACTTCAGGAGAAAGAAGTGGATGTAATACTCGGCACTTAAACCTTATCAACCAGCTGGTTTAATTTAGAAGAGAGACGGCTTATATTAAATGGTTTCGCAAGATATTGGGCGTTCCCCATATCGTAACCCATACTAAATAATTCTTTTTCGGTTAAATAAGACATTAGAATTATGGGTGTAGTTGATAAAAGAAATTCAGTATTAATAAGAGACATGAATTCAATGCCATTAATATCGGG
>CAZRNW010000366.1:0-4379 GCA_964601535.1 uncultured Flavobacteriaceae bacterium | reverse complement strand
CTTTTATTGGAACGCCCGGATGAATTGCGCTTGCATGAAAAATAGCAACACGCTCGGCACATAAACCCGAAGGATAAGCCGCATTTTCCTGATTATTACCAATCACAATTTCACCATTCTCCAATAGAATTGCAGCCCCTACCAAAAAATTTGAATACGGCGCGTAAGCGTTTTTCATTGATAATTGTGCTTTCTGCAAAAGAGATTTTTCAACAGAATTTAAGTCATTTTCTGATGCATAAACTTCAAATTCGGTTGTTACCGAAAGTTTGGTAAACTTATTGTTCATGAACTAAAAGTACTAAAAAATAATTTAGTCCTTTATTAGATGCTTTATATGTTAAAAGGTGGTTTTTCATTGTAATAAAGAGGGCCGCCATACCCGTTAAATTCAATAATTTTTTTATCTTAGCTCCCCTTTTAAAAAAACCGGAATGAAAAAATTATTTACGTTCTTATTTATACTTTCACTTTTTACTACGATTAAGAGTCAGGAAGGAAGTACGCAAGATTGGTCGAAAGAAGATCAGAAAATATTTGAATCAGCCACTGAATTATTTAATAAGCATTATTACGATGCTGCTTACGAAAAATATGTTTCATTACAACCGCGCCATGCCGATGATTTATTTTTAAAGTTTGTCCGCGGAGTTTGCGCCGTGTACATTAATAACAAACACAAAGAAGCCGAAAAGCTTTTACTAGAGGTTAAGAAAAACAGTCCGGCCGCCGAAAACATTGATTATTATTTAGCACTTCTCTTTCATAAAAGTTACCGTTTCGATAAAGCCTTGGAATTAACTAATGGCTTGTTGAGTAATAAGAATCTTACCAAGGAAGACAGGTTTGATCTTGAGCGCGTAGCTTTCTTTAGCAAAAATGGTAAAAACGAAATTCAATATCCGTTGGAATGTTTTATTGAAAATTTAGGCGCGCCGCTCAATGGAGAGTATGCCGAGTACGGTCCCGTTATTATGCCGGATGAAGAATCTATCATTTACACATACCGCGGAAAATTAAGCACGGGCGGTTTAGTAGATGATAATAATAAACCGGATGCAAATGGTGATTATCATGAGGATATTATGATTTCAAAAAAAATTAAGGGAACCTGGCAAAAACCGATTCAACTTGGCGGACTCAATTCTGCAGGTAACGATGCAGTTATTGCTTTATCACCTGACGGAAGAGAATTGTTTGTATTTAAACCTGAGGGCAATGGAGATATTTACGTTTGTAAACGTGAAGGCGATTCGTACGGACAACCCGAAAAATTAAAAGGTGATGTAAACTCTGCTGAGTGGGAAGGAAGTTTATCCATTTCAACTGATCAGAAAAAATTATTTTTTGCGAGTTCGCGGCCTGGAGGTTTTGGAGGGAAAGATTTATACGTTGCGACAAAACAAGCCGATGGCTCCTGGGGAAATGTGAAAAACCTCGGAAATAAAATTAATACACAATATGATGAAGACGCGCCATTTATCGCGCCTGACAGCCGTGTTTTAATTTTCAGCTCAGAAGGTCATAACAGTATAGGAGATTTTGATTTATTTATTTCAGATTGGAATAAAACCGACAGCACTTGGCAAGCCCCGAAAAATTTAGGTTATCCGATTAATACCACCGACGATGATTTATTTTATGTATTATCTCAAGACGGAAAACGTGGTTATTTTTCGAGCGCACGTGATGGCGGTAAAGGCGATCAGGATTTGTACGTGGTAGAGCCCGGATTAAGTTCTAAAAAAACATTTATAACGCTCGTTAAAGGAAAAGTAATAGAAAACAATTTGCCACTTGAATGTGATATTGAAGTAAGTGTTTTGGGTGAAGCAAAAAATTATGGAGTTTATAAATCGAATGCGCTAAGTGGGAATTACATCCTTAATTTACCTTTAGGTACAAAATATAAACTCGTTTTTAAACACAAAACCTCAGGCGAAAGAATTTATGAAGTGAGTACAATTGACGTTGATGATTATGCCGAAAAAACAATTGACGTTGACTTTTCAAATGGTAAAATTACAGCAGTAAATAAGGTTAATTTTATTAAAGTAACCAATAAAGATACAGTGAGCATTATTCATAAACCGGCTGTTGTTTCGGTGCTGAAAAAGGAAAAAGAAGAGCCTGTTGTTAAGGAGACCGTTGCAGTAAACAATAAGCCTGAAATTCCGGCGAAAAAAGAAATAGCTGAAGTGAAAGAAGAAAAACCGGCTGAAAAAATTCAGAAAGCTGAAGTCCTAAAAACTGAAAGCACTGTTGCAAAAACAAAAACCAAAAAAGAAAAACCTGTTTTTAGTAATGAATCAGGCGAAAAAACAATTGCATCAAATTCTGATAAAACTGAAAAAAGCAGCAGTAATCATTTAAATTGTGATGATATTAAAACAGATCATGACGCCGACTTTGATTACAAATTTTGTGATAACGTATGGTATACAAAATCAAAAGAAAGCCCTTATTCGGACTATGCAAGGGACAAGGCCAAAACCTGGGTATCGTTAATAAATAATGACCTGGCTAATGAAAGACTGAATAAAAAGTATCCTAAATAGTGCCATTCTTACCATTTAAGGCATTGGCTTTAATAATTTAATTGCTAAAGAATTTTTACTACATTTGGTAATTCCCTTAGTAAAAAAACAATGAGATCAATACTTGTTCTCTTACTCTTAACTCTGACTTTTGGCACTTACAAGGCCCAGCAGAACAGTACCAAAAACTGGCCTAAAGAAGATCAAAAGAAATTTGCGCTTGCAAAAGACCTTTACAATAAAGGTTACTACACTTCCGCTTTTGAAAAATATACTGCATTAAGAGCGGTACATCCAAATGATTTGCACTTAAAGTTTGTAACAGGTGTATGCGCTATTTACATTAATGATAAACAAACTGAAGCTGAAGTTTTATTAAATGAAGTAAAAGCAAATGAAAAAGACAAAAAAGGAATAGATTATTATTTGGTATTGCTTTATCAAAAAACTTACAGGTTTACGAAGGCACTCGAGTTAGCAACCACTTTATTAGCTGACACTAAACTTTCTGAAGAGGACAGAGCCGACCTTGAACGCTTAGCATTTTTCAGTAAGAACGGAATTAAAGAACTTGAGTTTCCGGTTGGTTCAAAAATTGAAAGTTTGGGGCCGCTTATTAATTCGGAATATGCAGAATACGGTCCTGTTGTTACGCCCGAAGAAGAATCAGTTATTTTTACTTACCGTGGAAAAGAAAGTATGGGCGGACTTGTTGACGGACTTAATAACCCTGACCCAAACGGAGATTATAATGAAGATATTTTAATGAGTAAAAAAACCGGCGGTGTTTGGCAGAAACCTGAGCGATTAGCGGCTTTAACTACAGTTGGAAATGACGCAGCCATCGCTTTATCACCTGATGGAAGTAAATTATTTATATTTAAATCTGAAGGTGAAAACGGGGATATTTACGTGAGCAAACGTGAAGGCGGTAAATATGGTGCTGCTGAAAAATTAAAAGGTGATGTTAACTCTGATTTCTGGGAAGGCAGTTTGTCCATTTCAACTGACCAGAAAAAATTATTTTTTGCAAGTAACCGGCCCGGAGGTATTGGCGGAAAAGATTTATATATAGCTACTCAAAATGCAGATGGCTCCTGGGGAAATGTAAAAAATCTAGGTGATAAAATTAATACCAGGTTCGATGAAGATGCCCCTTTTATCTCTCCGGATGGCCGCGTTCTTGTTTTTAGTTCTGAAGGGCATAATAGCATTGGCGATTTTGATTTGTTTATTTCTGATTGGACGGAAGCTGATAGCTCATGGTCAACGCCAAAAAATTTAGGCTACCCTATTAACACAACTGATGATGATTTGTTTTATGTATTATCACCTGACGGTCAGCGCGGCTATTTTTCTAGTGCACGAAAAGGCGGGAAAGGCGATCAGGATCTTTATGTAGTTTCTCCGGCACTTAGCACAAAAAAATCATACATTACTATTATTAAAGGTAAAGTAACACAAGAGGGTGTGCCCTATGAAAGCGAAATATCGGTGAGTGTTGCAGGTGAATCAAAAAACTACAGTGTTTACAAATCCAATTCGGAAAGCGGTAATTACGTTGTGAATCTTCCTTCGGGAAAAGAATATAAGGTTAGCTTTTACCATGATATTCTTGGTGACAGGGTTTACTTTATTGACACAAGAGAAGTTGAAGATTATGCGGAGAAAACAATTAATGTAAATTTTGGCGATGCTATTTCAGGTGAATTACACACTAGTTTCAGCAAAGCCACCGCAACAAATACAGTCGACAATAATTCATCGCGTGCTAAAAAAGATGCGGAAATTATTAAAAAATACGGGTCGGAAACTGTTGAAGGCGTAACTTATTTAATTCAG
>CAZRNW010000365.1:0-4383 GCA_964601535.1 uncultured Flavobacteriaceae bacterium | reverse complement strand
TGTTTATTAGTTTTTAAATTTTACACTTGTTTTTTTTCAATCGAGTACCCGAAGCAACCTGCTCCCACAAGGCTTATAAAGCCATAAAACATGTGTTCGGGCATTTGTAATTCAAAGAACTGATCTGCAATCCAACTCACGAGCAACACAATCACAAACAAGACTGTTACTACTTCACGCAGACTGGTATTACCATTTTTGTCTTTTAGCAATTGTGCTAAAGCTGTTATGAATCGATTTTTCATTTTTGTTTTTTCTTTTTCCTTTTTAGAATTCCCCACAAGGCTGTTAAACCTAATGCTACTGTTACCGTTCCGATAGCCCAACGTTTAAAAGTTTGTCGCTTTACCGCTCTAAAATCAATCAGCGTATATGTAAAACTGTTACCGTATAAACTCATGTGCTTTTCACACAAACTCAAGAACTCCTTGAATTCATTGATGTTTGAAAACACTTGACATCCGGCAGAGTATTTATCTACTTGCTTAGTGATCCCATTCAAACTTGCCCGGTGGATGTTAATCCCAAACATTCCTTTACTCTTCGTGCCATTCTTAAAATCAAGCTTTGCATCTCTGTCGTAATCTCGTATTACAGTTATTGGTTTTGATTGAACCAATGCTTTGTACTTCCCTTGATGCAATCCAATTCTATAAGCACCTTTGTATTGACCTTGGGCTAATATGGCTGTACCTTGAGGTTGCATTGGATTACGCAGCCAAAATGTACCCGGATCGGTTGTTACCTTGTAAACATGGTAATGCCATTTTAGTGGGGCTACCTTGTAAAAGACATGCATTTCATCATCAAAGCGATTAGGAATAGTATTTGGTGATCTAATCCCAACTATGTTTAATTGATTCGGCTTTGTGTAGAGTTCATATCCTTTGCTTCGTAGAATACTTTTGATTTTCGATAGCAACATTATGCAGCGTTTCCTAAATCGGGTTCATACTCACTTAACCACTTCTTCACATCGAAACAAGGACAGGCTTTTTTCACTCCTGCAAAATCACGATGTCCCAACACTTGTGCATTTGGATATTTCTCAGTTAGAGAAACAATCAAATCAAACATGGAATGTTTTTGTGCATCTGTTCTGTTGTCTTGTGGTTTGCCATCCTTATCAATTCCACCGATGTAGGCGATGCTAATGCAATTTGAATTATGAGCATACACGCCATAGCTGTTTTTGCTTTCATCTAACAACTGAATCAAATTACCTTGTCGTTGGATTAAGTAATGGTAGCCCGGTGTATCACCCCAACCACGTTGTTCTTTCCAATAACGTTTAATGGATTCAACGGTAGTTGTTGGTGGCGTTGCGGTACAATGCACTACGATATATTTAATGTTTCTAAGATTTTTCATTTTTAAATTCTTTAAAGGATTTTACTTGTTCTTTTTTAACCCTGAAAAGCTCTGTGCTATTCTTAGGAATGAAATAAATCCAACCCTGATGAGTAAACTCCTTAACTCCAAGAATGATTTGCTTTGGTATTTTCATGGTTAGTTTGCCCTTCACTTTGTAGATTTCTGTTTCAACAATCGAAACGATTTCATCTCCATGTTTTATAATTCCGGCAAATCCGCTTGCACCAACAAAAGAGTTATAGGTTGATTCGTTAATGGATGTCGGCAACTTAGCCCTCACTAATGCTGCTTCAACCTCTTTCCCGAACATTCCATCTACTCCATATTTTGGAAGGATACTTGCTCCGAATTTTTTAACTAAGGCATTTTGAAGTTGTGTTACTCTGTTTCCTTTACTGCCTCTTTTTAAAGGGAAGCTGTCGTTTTTTACAGGCGCAGTATTTACGCTTGCAGTTTCTGTAAAGGAGGTTGTATCTTCTTCCTGATTCGCTTTCTTCTTTTTCAAGTAGTTCCATCCCAAGAAGCCAGCGACACCAGTTCCTAATACACTCAGTCCGATCAGGATTATTTTTCTTTTATTTTGTGTTTTGTTTTCCATTATCCCTTTGGTTTTGATAGTATTATTTTCAAGTAATCGTTGTATTCCCACATCTCTAACTCACTTTTCAAATCGGTCATCATGTCGGTTGCGTATAGTTTCTTATAAAAAACCCCGGTCATGATAAATGCTTTTTGAGTAGGCATTTCATTAAAAACTGCTTTGATTGCTTCTTCATCTGTTCCCGGTATAAAACCGTATTCTTTATCAAAGGCTGCTTTTAAACGCTTTGCCCACCCATCGTACACTAAAGTTGGACTTGAAGGCTTACCGCCTGTTTTTTCCGGCTTCTGTGCAATTATTTGAAGCATCTCATTGTACTCGGTTGTTTGCAACTCATCACTCATGTCCGTTATCATATTTGAGTTGTAGAGTTTTTTATAGGACTCCTGAACTTTGAGAAAAACTTGTTTGCTTGGGATCTCCCTTAACGTGCTTCTTAACTTCTCGATATCTGTTCCCCACCAACCATCATTGTCAAACGCCATTTTAATTTGCTTGGCGAAGGTTGCAGGTGTACCATCTTCAAAAGATTTCTTCTCTTCACGATTTGCGACTCCTTTTAAAACAAGCTTTTTCCCAAAGAAAATACCACCGCCCACAATCCCAATTCCGATAAGGGAATAGAGAAGTTTCTCTTTCAAGGTTAAATCATCTTTGGTGGTATTCTTTTTCATTTTAAACTCCTAATGCTTTTTTTGCTAATGCGGTTTTTACAGGATCGTTTTGTACGATGTCGGCAAGCTTCACTATTTCTTTAGTGTTTAACTTCTTTGCAATCGTGGTTAACGCTTTCATTTTAGAATCGGCTTCTGCTTCAGTAGCCGCTTCAATGGTTATTTCATAACTAAACTTTTTCATTTTCTGTTTTTATTTCTAATAGTTCAAATACTGTTTCGATGTTCTTTGGCTCTTCAACAAAGGATTGTAGGATGAGCATTATTTTATCAAGTTGCTCCTGATTAAAGTGTGATTCCAATTGTTTTAAGAATCCAAGTTGCGCTTTCATCTCTTCCGACATTCCTTCTTCAACAGGTGTTTTCTTTTTAAACACCACTTCGTTTTCAACTACTTCTGCTGTCGTATCAATGGCTTCTTTTGCAATCAATCCGGCAAGCGCATCTCCACCGGGTAATTTGGCAACCCAATGTGGGTTTCGTTTAACCATTCCCTCTAAAACAATAGAGGCAACTTCTCCAAGGTTAACATCGCCTAAATGCAGCTTTTTACTTTTATACACATTGAGTTTTTCTTCTAACTCCTCGATGTAATCTTCTGCTTCAGTAAGTTTCTTTTGACAAGTTTCAAAGTCACGTTTCATCAAATCATTTTGCCAACGCTCACGCTCCTGTGCCAAGGACTGATTGATTTTGTTTTCTAATTCAATGCCGGATAACCCTTGTGGTTGTTGAACTTGTTGTGTTTGATTTTGAATCGGGTGTTCAATTGGTTTCTTTTTTTCTATGAAAAAAGTGAATTGCTGATAACGGTTTGAGTTTTCAGTATTGTAAGTGAAAACTTTTACTGTTTCAGTCGAATCGTCAAGGTAAACCTTGTGGTCATCGATGGATTCAATTCTGTTGGTGCGAGGCACAACTTTTACATCGTCAACGTACACTTCAATATATTTCCCTTCGCCTTTGTCGACCATGTCGTGAAGCCACATTTTAAATTGGGAAAGCTTCACATCGTTATATGGATTGGTATGTTGCATTACTTTTACTTTTTAATTGTTGTTTTGTTTTTTGGTATTACTTGAATGAATCTTAAGTGATTGATTCCGGATAAATAATTAGTGATCTGTATTTTACTTTGATGTTCGTATTGCATTTCATTGGTAGCACTTTCGCTCAAATCGAATATTCCTGTTTCACTTTCTACTCTTACATTCTGCGCTTCTTCAACGAGGTAATAGAATTGAGTGTGTGCATCAATGGTCAGTTCTTCATTGGGTTGTAACACCAAGTGTCGGAAGCGGATAAAGTAATCTGACTTGTATCCTAATTCCTGCATCCTTCTTGGGATGTATTCTAAGGCAAGATTTATTGTCATTTTCTATTCCTCCACATTAATCCATACATATACTTTTATCTCGTAGTTGATGTCCAACTTTTGCGACTTTCCCAATGCATCTAAATACCATCCGTTTATAATTGTTGACTCGGCATCTACCTTCACAATTTCTTCTGTTCTTTTATTGCCGTGAGTGAAATCATTTACCGGAAAACCTGCTTGAGAAAAATCTCCCCAATTCAAGTTGGCATCATTTCCAAAAACATCTGCTGCATAAAACCAATTCGCCTCTTCACAACTTTGTAGTTTCAACTCACCGATTAATTGGCTTCTTTTAAAGATTGCTTTTGGTTTATCATCTCTTACTGCGCCTGATTCAACAGTTGAATGAATTGCTT
>CAZRNW010000364.1:0-4388 GCA_964601535.1 uncultured Flavobacteriaceae bacterium | reverse complement strand
TATAACACACAGCTTTTTTTATCAGGAGAAATAATTGTTGCCTGACTATCAAACACACTTGGACAAGAAGCGCCAACAATATCAGTTGAAACTAATTCGTTGCTGAATGCATACTGAATTTGTTCAACAAGATTTCCCTGCAAAGCATATTTACGGATGATTTCATTGACTTCATCTTTTGTAACTTCTTTACTGATGTTTAAATTCAAAATCGCTAAAGAAACATTTGGAGTAGGTACACGAACTGAGTTAGCTGTGAATTTCCCTGCTAAATGTGGTAATACTTTTTTCAAAGCACTCTCAGCACCGGTTTCAGTAATCACCATATTTAAAGCTGCGGAACGTCCACGGCGGTATTTTTTGTGGTAATTATCCAATAAGTTTTGGTCGTTTGTATAAGAGTGAACAGTTTCAATATGACCCTTTACAATTCCTAATTCTTTATCAATAACATAAAGAATTGGCATAATAGCATTAGTTGTACAGGAAGCTGCCGAAAAAATCTTTTGTTTTTTCACATCAACCGTTTCATGATTTACGCCGTGAACAACATTCGGAACATCCCCTTTTGCAGGAGCAGTTAATAAAACTTTTGAAATTCCTTTTGCTTGTAAATGGCGGCTTAACTCTTTATCGTCTCTGAAAACACCGGTGTTATCAATCAATAATGCATCATTGATTCCGTATTTTGTGTAATCAACATCTTCCGGATTTTTCGAATCAATCATATGAACAGTATGTCCGTTAATGATTAGAGCTTTGTTTGCTAAATCTTCAATTACAGTTCCGGGGAAAGGTCCGTGAACAGAATCTGTACGTAATAAATCGGCTCGTTTTGTAATTTCAGTATCGCTGTTACCTCGGGTAACAATCGCTTTTAACCGTAATTGTTCTCCCTTACCTGCCTGAGATATTAATTCGCGCGCAGCTAAACGCCCGATACGGCCGAAACCAAACAACACGACATCCTTTGGGGTAATGGTGCTTTTTTTACCAATGAGATCTTTTAATTTATTGTTTAAAAAATCAGCCGCGTTTTTGTGCTGTCCTTTTTCCTGAACCCATTCGTGTGCTAAACGGCCGATATCGATACGTGAAGGACAAACATCCAGATTGTAAATTTCATTTGCCAAAGCGACAGTATCTTTTACATCAATCGGTTTTTTTACAATATCTTTTGCGTAATGGTGGAGATTAATGATTTCGCTCGCGCTGCGGTCAACCAGCTGATTTCTGAATAAAATTAATTCAATGGATTTATCGAACCAAAGTTTTCCGATGGCACTGATTAAATCAATAGCCGCTTTCTCATCCTTAATCCATCCATTAAGCTGCGACTCGTAAGCATTGTTTTTTGCAAGTGTTTCCATGTGCGGGTAGTTTTAAAAAATCAAATATAAAAATGTATATACAAAAACCGCCCCAAAAGGAGCGGTGTATTCTAAAATCGTTCTAATTTCGAAAAGAAAAAATCAGCTTCAATATTAGCGTTCTCATCACTATCAGAACCATGCACTGCATTAGCTGCAATTGATTTGGCGAATAGTTTACGGATTGTTCCCTCTTCAGCTTTAGTTGGATCAGTTGCACCAATTAATTTCCGGTAATCTGCAACAGCGTTATCTTTTACAAGAACCGCAGCAACAATTGGTCCGCTACTCATGTAACTAACCAATTCCCCGTAAAAAGGACGCTCTTTATGAACGGCATAAAACTGACCGGCTTGTTCCGCTGTTAAACGAAGGTATTTCATTGCTAGGATTTTGAATCCACCCTGGTTAATTTTAGCTAAAATCGGCCCGATATTGTTCGCTTCAACCGCATCGGGTTTAATCATTGTAAAAGTGATGTTTCCTGCCATTTTTGTAGAATTAATAAGGGCGCAAAGATACAAATTATTTAATATGAGGGCTTAATTATTGATATTTTGAGGCTGTTTAAGCTCTTTTTCAGCTCAAACAATAATCGTACCTTTAGCAATTCTAAAATCCCTAAATGAAAAAGCCCCATTTTAAAGAGATAAAAGCACTGATAAAAAAGTCAAAAAACATTGTGATTGTTACACATTGGAGTCCAGATGGCGATGCTATGGGTTCAAGTCTGGGATTATATAATTACCTTATTAAACTAAAGAAAAAAACTACTGTTATTGTACCGAATGAGTATCCTGAATTTCTGAAATGGATGCCGGGTGATGATAAAGTTTTAAATCATCAGTCGGAACCGGAAAAAGTACTAAGAGCAGTTGAAAGTTCAGATGCTATTTTTACGCTTGATTTTAATTCTTACAAACGCATTGAAAAACTTGGCGAAATTGTTGCTGCAAGCAAAGCGGTAAAAGTACTGATTGATCATCATCAACAGCCTGATAATTTTGCAAAGTTTGTTTATCACGATGTGAAAGCCTGCAGTACCTGTGAAATGGTATACAAATTAATTGTGGCATTCGGGCATAAAAAACAAATTGATAAAAAAATTGCGGCTTGTTTGTATACAGGGATTATGACTGATACCGGTTCATTCAGGTTTCCTTCGGTCACATCAGAAACTCACCGTATCATTGCTGATTTAATTAAATTCGGAGCAGTTCCGTGCGTTATTCATGAAGCTGTTTATGACACTTATGCTTTTAACAGGCTGAAATTAATTGGTTATTCCATCCTTCAGAAAATGCATGTGATTGAAGAGAAAAGCACGGCTTATTTAAGTTTATCTGATGAGGAATTAAATCAATTCAATTACCAGAAAGGTGATACAGAAGGCCTTGTTAATTATCCTTTAACAATGAAAGGAATTAAATTTTCGGCTTATTTCGCCGAGATGGATGGAAAAGTGAAAATTTCTTTCAGAAGCAAGGGAAAGTTTGATGTGAACCAATTTGCGCGTGCTTATTTTAACGGAGGCGGACACATTAACGCAGCAGGCGGAAAAAGCGATTTAAGCTTGAATGATACCATTGCTAAATTTTTGGAAATTGTAAATAAAACTGATTTTACCGTATAACATGTTCGAGTGGCTAAAAAATTATTTGCTTCAACAGGAGATTAAAGAAATTTCTAATATCGGGAAGCAATTTGTGGAGTGGGAGAAAATGAAGTCGGCAGTAATTTTAGTTGGCAGCGGGCAATATAATCTCGTAAAAGCGTTTGCTCATCAAAGCGGAAAAAATTTTGACATTATTATTTTTCATAACGATAAAGTAACGGTTTCGAACGATTGTTTTTTATCCCTGAATAAAAAGGATTTCAATTTTTTTGGTTTACCGAAACCGGAAGCAATTGCTAAACTGAAAGGGAAGAATTATGATATTTTAATAAACGCAGATTACAATAATTCCTGGTTTATGAAAGCTTTAACAGGATTAACAGCTTCAAAATGCAAATTGGGTCCGCAAAGCGCTGTTTATAATGAGTTTTTCGACATCAGCATTCAGAGTAATCAGCAGGATTTCTTAAAACAGGCTCATAAATATTTAATGATGATTAAAAGCTAAAATTATTACTTTTGTTATATGGCAAATTTAGATTTAACAGGTACAGGTGTTGCGATTGTTACGCCGTTTAAAAAAGACGGTTCGGTTGATTTTAATGCATTGAAAAAATTAGTGAATCACCTTATTCAGGGAAAGGTGGAATATCTTGTTGTTATGGGAACAACAGGTGAGTCGGTAACTTTAAACAAGGAAGAAAAACAAAAAGTTATTGATTGTGTCGTAAAAGAAAACAAGAAACGTGTTCCTTTAGTTCTGGGTGTTGGCGGAAATAATACCGAAGAAATTGCAAAGCAGGTTTCTAAAGTTGATACGAAAGCATTTTCGGCTATTCTTTCTGTTTCTCCATATTATAATAAACCTTCGCAGGAAGGAATTTACCAGCATTACAAAGCTATTTCAAAGGCAAGTAAATTACCAATCATATTATATAATGTACCCGGACGCACATCTTCAAATATTACTTCCGATACAACATTACGGTTGGCGAAGGATTTTAAAAATATTATTGCTGTTAAGGAAGCATCAGGAAGTCTGGAACAAATGATGCGGATTATTAGCCACCGTCCGAAAAACTTTATGGTTATTAGCGGTGATGATAATTTAACATTGCCAATGCTTGCAGCCGGCGGTGATGGTGTTATTTCGGTGGTGGCAAATGCTTTTCCAAGAGATTTTTCCGATATGGTACGCGCGGCTCTTGAAGACGACATGGCAAAAGCAAGGAAATTGCATTACAGGTTAATGGATATAACTGATCAGTTATTTGCAGATGGAAACCCCGGTGGAATAAAATATGCATTGAGCTTATTAAAAATTTGTGACACTTATGTTCGTTTACCCTTAGTCGAACCTAACGAGAATGTAAAACAAAAATTAAAAGAATTAAAAGATGAAG
>CAZRNW010000363.1:612-4397 GCA_964601535.1 uncultured Flavobacteriaceae bacterium | reverse complement strand
ACAGGCTTTTCAACCTGTTTCTAATAATAAATGATGATAAACACTAAAGTGTTTCATGCTTACCGTGAAATTACGGCATGAATCTACTTTAGTGTTTCCAGCTACTAAAAGTTCCGCTGCCTAAATCTTTAATAATGGCTTTAATGGCGCCTGCCCAATAATTGCGCATGCCAACACCTCTTGCGGCACCACTCATTTTTTCGCAAATCAAAATCTTTTTGCTGGCAATATCAAAAAAGGTAACATAAACATCTGCTACCTGTGCGCTTTTGTTGAAATTCTCAATAATGAAAGCTAATCCAACACCTTCTTTTTTATCAGCTGAAGAATATTTTTTTACCATCGCGTCAATAGCTGACCTTTCAATTTTGCCGGGATTTAAATTCATGCATTTGTCAGGATCAAGTTTTGTATTTAAAGAATTTACAGAAGCAATGTCATAAAAAATACTCTCTTTGCTTAAAGCCTTTTTAAAATCAAAGTTCTGCTGTTCGGTTGCTACAAGATTATTCCATTGCGCACACCATTTGTTTTTCATGTCACCACCTGTTGCAGGCATCGCACCCATACCCTGATCAAACTGACCAACAAATGTCGCCTTAGTAAAATCCATCCCGAACCAAACAATTTCTGTTGCCGAAAACACTTTCGATGCATCCTGTGCATTCAAAATAACGCTGCCAATTAAAAGCAGACTCAATACTATTTTTCTCATCACTTCGTAAATTTAAATTATGGCTCAAAATTATCAAATCGTCAGGAACTGCAAAATTTTTAAGAGGGAATTAACCTTTTTTTGATTTGATTATCTCGGAAAAAAACGGCATATTTAAAATCTTGAAAGAGCTCAGTAAAATACCGCTTTTACCTCTGGCATTGGTTTTTGGATTCGTCACTTTTTTACGGAACCGCTTGTATGATTTAGGTTTAATTAAATCGTATCAGCCCTTAAAACATACCATTTGCGTCGGCAATTTATCTGTGGGCGGAAGTGGTAAAACCCCGCATGTGGAGTATCTAATTAATTTGCTTAAAGCTGAATTTAGTCTGGCAACCCTTAGCAGAGGCTACAAACGTAAAACAACCGGATACATTATTGCTGATTCGCAAAGCACCGCCGAAGATATAGGCGACGAACCTTTGCTTTATAAAACAAAGCATGCAAACCTTACAGTTTGTGTGGATGTAAACAGAGTGAAAGGTGTAAAAAAACTTGCGGTTCACGAACCTTCACCTCAGATAATTATTTTGGATGATGCTTTTCAGCACCGTCCGATAAAATGCGGTTTAAATATTGTGGTGAGCGAGTATGAGAATTTATATTATAACGATTCGCTTATGCCGGTTGGACGTTTGCGCGAAAGTAAATCAGGCATGCGCAGAGCTGATATTATCGTTATCAGTAAAACGCCTGAAAAAACTACTCCTGTTGAAATAAGAAATGTGTTGAAGGATGTGAAACCGCTTCCGCATCAATATGTTTTCTTTAGTTATCTGAAATACGGCGATATTTACTCCATCAGCAATGTCGACGAAAAAATAAATACACTTAATGATTTATTCCGTTACAGGTTGATTGTTTTTACAGGGATAGCCAATCCCGCTCCAATGATTACGTATTTAAAAGAATACTCAGCCGGAGTTAGTCATTTGCCGTTCGACGATCACCATCAGTACACAGTTGCAGATATTGCCAATATTCAGAAGTATTACGAGACCTTTGACGGCGGAAATAAACTGATTGTAACTACCGAAAAAGATTTAATGCGTTTGAAATTACCGGAAATTTGGGCAATTGCCGAAAGAATGAATATTTTTGTGCTTCCTGTTGAGGTCACATTTAAAGATAAAACAGAGGAGTTTAACGAGATAATTTTAAAATATGCTAGAACAAATAGAATTTACCACCAAAAGTATACGTGAAAAGACAAATAATTTTAATCCAGAAGTCGGAATTATATTGGGTACAGGACTTGGCGGATTAGTAAAAGAAATTACGGTTGAACATGTACTTGCCTATGAAACCATTCCTAATTTCCCGGTTTCTACAGTTGAAGGTCATAGTGGTAAATTAATTTTCGGAAACCTTGGCGGTAAAAATGTGGTGGCTATGCAAGGCCGTTTTCATTTTTATGAAGGATATACAATGCATCAGGTTACTTTTCCGGTGAGAGTAATGAAAGCACTCGGCGTAAAAACAATTTGCGTTAGTAATGCTGCAGGCGGAATGAATCCAAATTTTGAAGTCGGAGAGTTAATGATTATTAATGATCATATTAATTTATTCCCAACTAATCCCTTAATCGGAAAAAACATAAATGAATTAGGTCCACGCTTTCCGGATATGAGTGAAGCCTACAACAAAAAACTAGTTGACCTGGCTTTATCTATAGCGAAAGAAAAAAATATTAAAGTCAGTACAGGTGTTTACGCCGGTTTAACCGGACCATGTTTTGAAACGCCTGCAGAGTATCGTTATTTGTGGCGCATTGGTGCAGATGTAGTAGGAATGAGTACAGTACCTGAAGTTATAGTTGCGCGGCATGCAGGTTTAAATGTTTTCGGAATTAGTATTGTTACTGATTTAGGTGTTGAAGGAAAAGTATTTAATGTGTCGCACGAAGAAGTTCAGCAAGTAGCTAATCAGCAAGAGCCTAAAATGACTTTATTAATGAAAGAATTAATTTCCAGACTTTAGAAAGATTTCTTTTTCGCTTGTTTTATATAATAAATACTTACCGAAATCATTCCCAAAACAAAAGGAATTCCCGCTAAATCTTTGTATTCAACAAAACCAAAAAACTCAGAACACATCCAGTACGAGTTCGCAGTAATCCAGAAACAAATCGCGAGATTGATAAAAAATTCATTGTAGCCTTTTGATTTGAATAAAATGTAAATGGCAGTTAAAATTGTTGGAACAACCATAATAACACCCAGCCAGCGCCATTCCAGCATCCAGCATGTATCTTTTAAAAGCCATAATGGAATGTGCATGTTCTCCCAATACCTGGTATCAGGTAAACCCAACCATTTGCTTTCAGGTATTTTCTTTTGCTCTGACATATTTCGTTACAAATGAATGGATTTTTTACGTTTTAAAAAAGCTTACCTTTACCCTGAAGGAATTAAAACCTGAATTTTTTTAAAAACTCCTCAAATTTACCATGTTTGATCAACAACATGGAAATTTTAATCCTTCAGGGTTTAAAATTCTTTACAAAACTGAAGTCTAAATACAAGTGGCACACCTGTCGGATGAGGAAATACTAAAAATGTACAAGGAGGAAAGCTCCCGTAACATGGCCCTGCATCACCTTATCGAAAAGTATCAGCAAAAATTATATTGGCAAATCCGTAAAATTGTTATCAACCACGATGATGCCGACGATGTAATGCAAAACACCTTTATTAAAGTGTGGAAAGGTCTCGAGAATTTTAAAGAAGAATCTCAACTCTTTACCTGGTTATATAGAATAGCAACCAACGAATCACTCACCTTTTTGAGGCAGAAACAAAAGCAGAATACGACTTCCTTGCATCCTATTGAATATCAATTAAGTAAGTCATTGGAAAGTGATGTTTATTTTGTAGGTGATGATATACAGAAAAAGCTGCAACAAGCTATTTTGACCCTGCCTGAGAAGCAAAGAATTGTATTTAACATGAGGTATTATGAGGAGATGCCTTATGAGGAGATGAGCGAAGTGCTTGAAACTTCGGTAGGTGCATTAAAAGCCTCTTATCACCATGCCGCTAAAAAGATTGAAGAATTTTTAACGGCC
>CAZRNW010000363.1:0-602 GCA_964601535.1 uncultured Flavobacteriaceae bacterium | reverse complement strand
ATGGCGTCAAACCTTACGAAATGAGCAAGAACGAAGAAAATAACAAGAAGAAGCCGAATGAGAACAATCCATTCTCGTTGCCGGAGGGTTATTTTAATTCGTTCAGCAAAAAGATGATGTTGAAGATTGAATTGGCCGAAGAGTTGAAGGAGTTTAAAGTATTATCATCAATTGATAAAACCTTACCCTTTGCTACACCTGATAATTATTTTACTTCGCTTGAAATAAAAAATGAATTAACTGTTTATCCTAAATTAACTTCAGTTAAAAAACAAAATGCTTTTGCAACGCCTGAATTATATTTTGAAACATCGGCACAAGCAATTAAAACAAGAATTGAAATTGCAGAAGAGTTAAAAGCTTATCCTGCTCTTTATTCAATTACAAAAGAAAATAGTTTTGTTGCACCTGAAAATTATTTTGAAGGATTAAGTCACCGCATGCGTGAAAATATTCATGTAACTGCTGAAGAAAGCGGTGTGGTGAAAATCCTTCATTTGGTATTCAGTAAAAAAACGGCTTATGCCATTGCTGCAATGCTGGTGATTAGTTTTGGTTTGTATTTTTATAATTCTGGCGAAGAAACCGTTGGCGGTGATTGC
>CAZRNW010000362.1:0-4400 GCA_964601535.1 uncultured Flavobacteriaceae bacterium | reverse complement strand
TTCACCTTGCCTTGACTGTTTTTGAAAAAGATGTGGCCAAATTATTCATCGGCCAAAAATTAAAAGCATACACCAACAGTGAACCCGATAAAAAATATAATGCCGAAATTATTTTAATAAGCCAGGGATTATCAGCTGAACGCAGTGTTATCGTTCATTGTCACTTTGAAAATTATGATAAAACACTTTTACCGGGAATGTATATGAACGCAGAAATAAATGTTAATACTAATAACGCGGTAACTGTTCCAGAAGACGCAATTGTAAGTTTCGAGAACAAAACCTACGTATTTGAAGAAGAAAGCAAAGGCTATTATAAATTAATTGAAGTAAAGACCGGTTTTACAGAAAATGGTTTAACTGAAATAATGGATAGTGAAAAGCTTACAAATAAACCGATTGTACTAAAAGGAGCTTATTCAATTTTAATGTCGCTTAAAAATAAAGAGGAATAATTAAACCGCTGAACTGAAAATTTTAGCGCTTGGTGTTTTTCGCCAATAGCGCGCGTCAATACACATGCAGATGTTACGTAAAAAAGCCTTGCCTTTTTCTGTTACTTTTAATTGATAAGGCTTTATCTCCACCAATTTATCCTGTTCCAGATCTTTCAAGCGTTCTACTCCTTCATAAAGAGCGGCGCATTGCAAATTTGTATCCTGCCACTCTGTTTCAAAATGACACATGATATTTAGAATATGTTTCCGGATAATTAGATCTTCATCATTCAACACATGTCCTTTTACAACAGGAAGCTTTCCACTATTCACACAATCCTGATATTCTTCTACTGTTTTTATATTCTGAGCAAAGGCTGTCCAGCTATCACTAATGGAAGACGCTCCGAGCCCTACCAATAAACGGGTGTAGTTATTAGTATAACCCATAAAATTACGATGCAAGGTTTTATTTTCCGAAGCCTGATACAAAGCGTCGGTTTTTAAAGCGAAATGATCCATTCCGATCTCAACATATCCGTTCTCAAGAAAATATTTCCTTCCTGTCTCATACAGTTCTCTTTTTTCTTCATCCAATGGAAGATCTTTCTCAGTAAATTTTCGTTGCCCCGGCTTGATCCAGGGCACATGCGCATAACTGTAAAATGCAATTCGGTCAGGCTTTAATTCCAAAACTTTTTCTATTGTATCGGTTATACTCGACAGATTTTGAAAAGGCAAACCATAAACTAAATCGAAGTTCACAGAGTTATATCCAACATTCCGGCACTGACTCACTACTGTTTGTACTTCCTCAAAAGATTGATAACGATTAATAGCTTCCTGCACCTTTAAATAAAAATCCTGAATCCCATAACTAATCCTGCGAAATCCGAGATTATAAAGTGCGATCAGATGTCCCGGCAATGTATTGGAAGGATGCGCCTCAAAACTGAACTCAGCATTCTCGCAGACTTCTGCTTCATTCAAAATTCCATTTATAAGTTTTGAAAGATTTACCGGATTAAAAAATGTCGGTGTCCCTCCGCCTAAATGAATTTCCCGGATGCGGGGTTTACCTACAAACACATCACAGTACATTTTCCATTCTTTTACAACGGCTTCCAAATAAGGCTCTTCCACCTTATGATTAACTGTAATTCTCGTATTACAGGCGCAATAAGTACACAGGCTTTCACAAAACGGTAAATGTATGTAAAGACTAATACCGTCTTTAGAGTTACTTATGTCGAAAGACTCCTTCACTAGTTGTTTCCATTCTGTTACATCCGGAGTTTTATCCCAAAATGGTACGGTTGGATAACTAGTGTACCTAGGAACAGGAATATTATATTTCTGAATTAAATTCATTTATCTAATTCTAAAGTGAGGTCGCGAAGAAATTCCATCAAAACATGCTGACTCACATGCGGCATAACAACTACCTTATACCATTCAGGTTCACCTTCATGTGTATCCGGTACCAGAACATACTTTCGCGCCAGGTCAGGAGAAATGTATTTGCTTTTCATAGCAACAATGTTGAGAAATGGATTTCTGTAATATTCAACTTCCAATTCGCTTAATGCCGCACAGAAATCTGATGTTTTATCCAGAAGTTCTCTCATTTTTATTGTCCATCCTTCTGAACCATGCGCATGCAGGATCATCCACATACAAATAGCATTAGCGCCGGAACGGCTTCCTACAAGCGTATAATCTTTTCCCTTTACATAAGTTGCGTTATCGTTACATACGTAAGACATATAATTTTTTCTTATAAGTAAAATACCCGTTCCATAAGGTGCCTGCAGCATTTTATGTCCGTCGATTGAGATAGAGCTAATATCAGGATTACGAAAATTACAAACGCTGTCGCTATTCGTAAACGGATAAATAAATCCGCCATAAGCTGCATCCACATGAAGCTTGTAATTCAAATGCAACAGGTTAAAATAATTCGCCACAGCTTCCACATCATCAATACTGCCAAACATAGTGGTCGACATATTTACAACAACAATAAAATACTTCTTACCGTCTTTAATTGATGCATTTACTTTCTTCTCAAGATCAGGAATCGATAGTTGCCGGTGTTCATTCACAGGAATTACCATATTATCAATCGTAAGAAGATTAGCGGCTTTATGAATAGAATAATGCGTATCCCCGGAAGAAACAATGCAAATTTCGCTTGATTTAGCGCCTTTTGTTTCCAAAAAATAATTTCTATAGATCCAGATAGCCTCAATGTTTGCTTCCGTTCCGCCTGAAGCTACATAACCATCATACTCACCCGGTGCAGCTTTAAATATTTCCTCTGCACATAAATGAATAAGTTTTTTCTCTAACTCCTGCGTTCCTGCGAATAAACTTTCATGATCCCCTTCCATCGTATGACAACCAATATGATTCGGATTTGCAATCAGTGTAGATAAAAAAGGTGAGTCTTTCAAGAAGGGGGCGTCATCGTAAAATATTTCTGTATCAAGATAGGTTCCAGGTACGCCCAATACATTTTCGCCGCGGTAATTTACATTTTTACTCAAGGCATCAAATACCGCCTGTTTTATTTTTTGATTATTTAGTTTCGGCCAATACATTTATTTATGACAACAATCGAGTTTTTGATTTGTTTTTCCTGAAGTTTCACATTTTTCACCTGAAAGTTTAGGACTTATATAATTAATTCCCAAATTCATTCCGCGCAGAATCATTAATACAGCCATTAAGCCTACAACAACCGGTACAACCTTACGCATGTGATTTCTTACTTTAACACTGATAAGATGACTGTAATAGGTAACGGCAAACATGAAGGGTAATGTACCAAGACCAAAAAACACCATGAACAAAACTCCCTTAAAAATATCGCCCGTTGCGGTAGCCCCTGCGAGCGCTATATAAACCAATCCGCAAGGAAGCAAGCCATTTAATAATCCAATCGAAAAAAAAGCACTCCCGTTACGCTTATGAAATAAATAAGATAATTTTTGTTTTACCTTGTTGATCAAAAAATAAAATTTTGAGAAAACTCCGGATTCTATTCTTTTGAAATAGGAAAAAACAACAAAAACCAGAATGAGTGAACCCAGAACAATACTAAGCGCCTGTTGCAATCCGAAAATCACAAAACTTTTTCCAATTGCCCCAAATACTAATCCAAATGCCGCATAAGTTGTTATTCGTCCTGTATTATAAATCAATATACTGATGATTTTATTTATATTGTTTTTATTATGAACAGGCAAAGCCATGGCAATAGGACCACACATCCCAACACAGTGGAAACCTCCTAAAAAACCAATTACTATTGCCGCAATTAAAAATTCCATTAGTGAATGTTTATGACTTCCTCCTTAATATACTTTCTGTTGTTGCTGTAAATTGTAATCTTCATTTTATAAAACCCCTTTATTATCTTTTCGCTTTTTATGGAGGCGGTTCCATTTGCATCCGGACTGAAAGCTAAAGTCAAATCCTTAGAGGAGTTTGATGGCTTGAAAAGAAAAACCTCGCCTTTAAATGTTTCACTTCTCAATTCGGCCGGGACTGAAATAAGAATTTCTTTTCCTTTTACCTCATATCCAATTGGTGTAATTAAATCATTCGCGTTTTTAATGGCGTCGATTTTATTCTGGTAATCCAGTTCTTGTCTGTAATAATCTTTCGATTCCAACTCATCTTTGTTTTGAGTCGTAATAAATACAAGGCTAAGTATTAATGTTACAAAGCTCATGTATAAAACAGTAATTCTTATTCCCCAGCTCATAGTTTTAATTTTAAATTGTTACAGGACCTAAAAAGTTTGTCTTTAAAGTTTTAATTTTTTTACCATTCGTATATATTCCGATTTCAAGAACAGTTTTACGACCTTTTAGATCAGCTTTATTCATGAAAACGAAAAATTCGCCTTGCGACATATCTTCCTTTTTCACCGAAAGATCTTTACCAATTACTCTT
>CAZRNW010000361.1:0-4410 GCA_964601535.1 uncultured Flavobacteriaceae bacterium | reverse complement strand
AGATTCCCTTTGAGAAACTTTATACTCAGGCTAAGCAGGAAGAGATTTTTGATTTGTTAGACAGGGGGAAAATTTCACCTTCAGATTTTTTTAATGAATTAAAACTTCGGATCAGATACCCTGGTCCCACCGGCGATTTATTGTCTGCATGGAATGCCATGTTATTGGATGTGCCTGAAGAGCGATTAGATGTATTGGTAGAAATGAAACATAATTATAATACTTATTTACTAAGCAACACTTGTGAACCGCATATAGACGCTTTTGAGAAGGAGTTGCATGATGAGCACGGCGTAAGAAATTTTAATGATTACTTTGATAAAGTGTACTATTCATGCCGGGTTGGCTTACGGAAACCTGATAAAAACATCTTCGAACTTGTGCTAAATGAGAATGGTTTAAAAGCTCAAGAAACCGTTTTTATTGATGATTCTCCTCAACATGTGAAGGCCGCCGGAGAGTTGGGAATTAATGCTTTTCTGCTTCAAAAAAACCTTGAAATAGGTGATTTGCTGAAGCAACTAAATCTCCTCTAGTACTTTAGCGTTTGCTTATTATTTCTTACATTTAATGCTTCAATATTTTAGGGATTAAGCTATGCAAAAGCAATATGATGTGGTTATTTTAGGAGGAGGCCTTGCAGGGCTTACTCTCTCCCTTCAGCTTAAAAAACATAAGCCGGATATCTCTATTTTAATTTTAGAAAAACGCGAAGCAAAAGCCACCACCGCTGCGCATAAAGTTGGGGAGTCAACAGTTGAACTAGGCAGTCATTACTTGCGTGAAGTTTTAAATTTGAAAGGCTATTTAGAAGAACACGAGTTGCCAAAACATGGCTTACGTTTCTTTTTTAAAAATAACAGCAAAGAAAATATTTCTTCCCGAGTTGAATTAGGCCCGAGAGAAAAATTACCGGTGCCAAGTCATCAGTTAGACCGCGGAACTTTAGAAAATGAATTAATGCGCCGTTCTATTGAATTGGGATGTGAAGTTGTTTTAGGTGCGCGTGTAAAAGATATTTCTTTCTCTAACGGCGGAAATGAAGTAACGTATATTGTTAATAAAGAAGAACACAAAGCAAAAGGCAAATGGGCTGCAGATGCATCAGGAAGAGGAAATGTTTTAAAAAATAAATTCGGATTTAAAAAAGACTGGGACCACGATGTAAATGCAGTTTGGTGGCGCGTGAAAGGTGTTGTTGATATTGATGATTGGAGTGAGAATAAAGAATGGAAAACTAAATTAAAACCAAAATTACGATACCTGAGTACTGTCCACTTCATGGATGCAGGTTATTGGTTCTGGGTTATTCCGCTCGGTTCAAAAAATACAAGTTTAGGAATTGTTGCTGATCAGAAATTACATCCGTTTGATACGATTAACCAATATCCGAAAGCCTTGGAGTGGCTAAAAAAAAATGAACCGCTTTGTTATGAAAAAGTAAAACCTTTCGGTGAAAAGGGAGGTTTGCTGGATTTTTTAATTCTTAAACATTACGGACATAACACACAACGCGTTTACGATGCAACTGAACGCTGGGGTACAACAGGAGAATCAGGACCATTCTTAGATCCTTTCTATTCACCCGGTACAGATTTTATTTCCATGAACAATACCTGGTTGTCGGATTTAATTTTACGGGATTTAAATGGAGAAGATATTGCAGTACGCGCTAAAGTTTACGAACAAACACATTTATCGTTATTTGAAAGCTGGACACATATTTACCAGCATAAATATCAGTTAATGGGTTCCACGCAAATCATGGTGGTGAAAATCTTCTGGGATTGGGCTGTTTATTGGTCGGTACTCGCTTTATTATTTACCAATAACGCTTTCACAGATTTAAAATTATTAAAAGAATTATTTGCCTCCGAAAAAGGATTAGGAAGAAAGTTCACAAAGCTCCACGTACAAATGCAAAACTTTTTTGTACAATGGAAACCTTACGATACTGAGATTTTTTCAGACCGGTATATTGATCCATTTGATTTGGAATTCCTCCGTAAATTCCAACAAGGAATAGATGTACAGCAAGGAAGTCCTGAAAAACTAGTTGCAAAAGTTGCAGAGAATTTAACAATACTTGAAAAAGCTGCAGCTGAAATTTTCAGACGCGTGAGTGAACAAGTTAAAGGAACACCCGGTGACATGAAAGTGAATCCCTATACAATTAATTTAAGTGATGACTCAACCGATACGACAAGTGCCGATGCAATTGGTCAGGATGAAGCAATAACAAAAGACATAGCCACCATGTGGTTTTATAAGAAAAAAGAACTAGTTTAATATGCAGAACGTTTATATAACAAAAGCCGCAAAATTTTTACCGAATAATCCCATTTCTAATGAGGAGATGGAAGCTTATTTGGGGATGATTGACGGTTTACCCTCAAAAGGAAAAAGTTTAACATTGCGCAGTAATGGCATTAAAACCCGTTACTATTCCATTGATAAGAATGGGAAGTCGACGCACTCCAATGCAAAAATGACCGCCCTTGCCGTTGAAAAACTAACGGATGCTAACTTCAAACAAAGTGATATTGAGCTTTTGGCTTGCGGAACAACTTCTCCCGATAATTTATTGCCATCGCATGCGGTAATGGTGCATGGAGAATTAAAATGCGGGGCTGTTGAATTAGTTTCAACTGCCGGTGCTTGTTGTGCAAGTATGCAAGCTTTAAAATACGGATACAATGCAATTGTTGCAGGCAGTGCTAAAAATGCTGTGTGTACAGGTTCCGAAAAACTATCCTCATTAATGCGCGCTGAACATTTTGAAAAAGAAACTGAACGTTTGGCAGAGATGGATAAAAACCCGATTATCTCCTTCGAAAAAGACTTTTTACGCTGGATGTTGTCCGATGGTGCAGGTGCTTTGTTATTAGAAAATAAACCGCGTGAAAATGGTATCTCATTAAAAATTGACTGGATAGAAATAAAATCATTTGCTAATCAATTGGAGACCTGCATGTATGCGGGAGCGGATAAAAACGAAGACGGCACTACTAAAGGATGGAAAGAATATTCTTCTGTAGAATGGTTACGTAAATCTATTTTCGCATTTAAACAGGATGTGAAATTATTAGGAAAAGAAATTGTTCCTACCGGTACCAAATACCTGAAAGAAATTTTATTAAAAAAAGAATTTGATATTAATACGATTGATTATTTTCTTCCGCATTTGTCTTCTGAATTCTTCCGTCAGAAAATTGCAGAAGAAATTGTAAAATACAATATTCAGATTCCTCAGGAAAAATGGTTTACCAATCTTTCTTCAGTTGGAAATATTGGTTCGGGTTCTATTTTTATTATGCTGGAAGAATTAATGAATTCAGGAAAACTTAAAAAAGGACAAAAAATTTTATTAATGGTTCCTGAAAGCGCACGTTTTACTTATTCTTATTGCTTATTAACGGTTTGTTAGGATGAAAAAAGAAGAAGTTCCGCAGGATAAATCCGCTCTTGAAAAAGTTACCCGTGAATTGATGTACGTAAAAAATTCCGATGGAAAATACACAACAGATTTAAGCACCGGATGGAATGTAAAGAAGGAGGCACTCGATAATGCCTGGGACGATATTCATGAACGTGTAAAAGAAATGGCTCTTGCTGTAAAAAACGGAGAGAAAAGTCCGGTTGCTTATTTCATGGAATTAAAATTAATGGATTTACCTGTTCTATCAGGTTATACAGGTTTCTGGGGATTTACTATTAAACGCCATATGAAACCATCCGTATTTAAAAACCTCAGCAAAAAAAAATTAAGTATTTACGCTAAAGCATTTGGCATTAGTATAGACGAACTAAAGAACTTTAAAGGATAATGCCGAACGAATTTAAACATCATCAGTCTGCCCACTGCGAAAATGGGGTTGCAACCAGTTTGCTTAAATACCACGGAATTGATTTTATAACGGAACCATTAGTGTTCGGTATTGGCTCCGGATTATTTTATATTCACATTCCTTTTTTAATGATTAACGGAGGTCCTGCGGTTTCTTACAGAAGCATGCCGGGGTGGATTTTCAGCAGAGCAAGTAAATTATTAGGATTAAGCGTGACGAGAAAAAAATTCAGTAATGAAGAGAGAGCAAAAGAATTTCTAGAACAAAAAATAAAAGAAGGTATTCCCGTTGGTTGTCAGGTTGGTGTTTTTAATTTACCGTATTTTCCGCCTGAATACCGTTTTCATTTTAATGCACACAATTTAATTGTTTACGGAAAAGAAGGAAATGATTATTTGGTGAGTGATCCGGTGATGGAAAAGGTGACGAAATTATCGGAAGAAGACATGATGAAAGTTCGTTTTGCAAAAGGACCTTTCGCGCCAAACGGACATATTTATTTTCCTGAGAATATTAAAAGTGTGAGTGAAGAAACCATACGTAAAGCCATTGTAAAAGGGAT
>CAZRNW010000360.1:0-4476 GCA_964601535.1 uncultured Flavobacteriaceae bacterium | reverse complement strand
TCTTTTGGTTTACAGGGTGGCGTAACGCAAAAACAAGTTGAATATAAAGTTTATGTGTTCGATAGTCAGTACACACCAACCAACGGCGGAAGTTTTGATACAGGCTTACCAACCAACGAAAAATTTTCGAGACAATCACAAATGCTGCCACAGTTAAATGCAGGCTTTATGTATTTTATGTCGAAGCAACAATCTCGTGTTAATCCTTTTTTCGGTTTATCCGCATTTAATTTAACGCAACCTAAAGAAACTTTCTTCGACCAGTCGAACAAATTACCAATGCGCTTTTACGGACATGCAGGTATAAGGATTAATATCTCTGAATTGTTATACGTATTACCAAAAGTTTTAGTGATGAGTCAGGGTACTGCATTTGAGCAAACTTACGCTTTGGACGCCGGATATTATTTTAAGAACGATAAATTTTTCTTATTGGCAGGATTTACTTACCGTGCTTTGGATGCGAGTATCGTTTATGCAGGATTAAGGAAGGATAATTATATTTTCAAGATAGGTTACGACTTTAATACATCTACATTAAAAACCGCTTCTAAAACACGGGGCGCTTTTGAATTATCATTTACTTATTTGGCAGGCAAGAAAAATTTAAAAGAAGTAAGAAATTGTCCGCGTTTGTAATTTATGAAATCCCAACATCCCAATTCTCACAATAAATTTTTAAAAAGACTGGCGCTTGCTTTTCTTATTGCCTTAAGCACTTTATCATTCGGGCAATCGAAAAAATTATGGATGTTAACGGCTGAAAATGCTTATAAAGCAAAAGATTGGGCCACTGCCGCGGTTTATTATGCAAAAGTATTAGATGATACAACTGTTCTCGAAACCTTCGTTTTGCCTTACGAGATGCAAATGGTAAACCTGAAATTAAAATCATTAATCAAGGTACCTGAGTTGCAGTTAAGAAGACCAAAAAGGGACTCAACAGGTGTTAAAGACAGTGCTCAAACAATTTCGAATGCACCTGCTGATAAAAACCGAAAGCAGAAACCTACTCCAAAATTTAATCAGATCACTAGTACTGATTATGTTTATTGGCAGCTTGGACATTCATACCGTTTAAATGCTGATTATAAAAACGCAGTCAAAATTTTTAAAACTTGTGTCGAAAGAAACGCTTATCCTGATGCCCGTTATTACTATGGCGTGTCTTTAATGGCGCTTAAAAGATACAATGAAGCCTTAGTTGAATTCGATGAATACGTAACACATAGCCCTGATAATGATTCGCTGATGCGTGTTGCTGAAAAAAAAGAATCAAGTTGTTATTTTGCATTGGATACCATGTCGAATGTAAAGCGGGAAGTAATTGTAAAAATGTTTGATACCCTGATTTTTAATAAGGGTACCGCGAGTTTTGCGCCACAATATTATTTAAGTTCCAATAAAATTATTTTCACAAGTGCCCGTCGTAATGGTGTTGTAAATGATCCTGAAAAACAAGATTCAAAATATTTATGTGATTTATATTTTACAGAATATCTCGATAGCGTTTGGCAGCGGCCAATTAATTTTGGTAAACCTGTAAACTCGGTCTTACATGAAGGGGCGGGGATGGTTACGCCCTTCGAAACGATGGTGTTTACTAGATGGAGCGATGCGAACCGTGATGAGGTATTTATTTACATTGCCAGAATGAACGACGGGAAATTTTACGAAGCCTTCAAACTTGGACCCGAAGTGAATGTCCCTGGAAAAAAATCAAAAGATCCGTATGTTAACTTTAATGGTACACGTTTATTTTTCTCTTCAAACCGCCCCGGGGGTTTTGGTGGTTTTGATATCTGGTGTTGTATTATTGATGATGACGGAAATATTGGTGCACCAAGAAATTTAGGTAAGCAGATTAACACACCAGGTGATGAAGTATCGCCATTCTATCATAACGTTTCCAACACCCTTTATTATTCTTCGAATGGCTTACCGGGCATGGGCGGACTTGATGTTTTTAAGGCTTCTTTTAATGTAGATGATTCGGTTTATACTTTCCCAAAAAACATGGGCGGTCCTGTGAATTCAAGTAAGGATGATGCTTATTTTATTATGGAAAGAACCCAGCAAAGAGGTTTTTTTGCGAGCGACAGGGAACCATGTGAAGGCGGACACTGTTATGATATTTATGAATTTCAGAATGCGCCAATTTATTTTGATTTGAGCGGGTATGTTTATGATGCCATTACCAATGACCCAATGCCTGGTGCACTTGTAACAATTAATGATGTTCATGGTGAAGACGAACCACTTTATATTGTGACTGACGAAAAAGGGTTTTATTCAACGCCTTTAAAGGCCGACCGGGAGTTTTTCTTAAAGGCACAAAAAACAAAATACCTCGCTGATAAAGGAAGCAGGGCAACAAAAGGTTTAACTGAAACAACACATTTGGAGTGGGATGCATTTTTAAGTAAAATTCCTGACGGTGAAGTTGAAATTGAAGGAATCGAATACGACTTTGATAAAGCAACACTTCGCCCTAAATCAAAGGAAAATCTTGATAAAATTGTTGACTTATTAAATCTTAACGATAATCTTTCTGTAGCAATCAATGCACACACCGATGCGCGTGGGAATGATGCTTATAACGAAAGGTTATCACAGGCCCGCGCACAATCTTGTGTTGATTATTTAATTTCGAAAGGGATTAAAAAAGACCGCTTAATTGCTAAGGGTTGGGGAGAAAAACAACCTATAATACTTGAAGCAGAAATTAACAAAATGGTGCCTAAAAGCCCTGAGTTTGAAGCTGCGCATCAAAAAAACCGCCGTACCGCCTTTAAAGTGGTAGGTGAAAGTGCTCTTAAGATAATTAATAAGACCAAATAGTTAATATTTTCGTCCTGTAACTTGTTCTCAGTACTCTAATTTAATTAATTTTGATTAACCATAAAAAACACCCGCGTATGAAAAAATTATTTACTCTTCTTTTTATTACCTCTTCAATTTGTGCTTCGGCTCAAACTACTATTTCAAATGGTGGTTTTGAAATGTGGGGCAATGTTTCTCCCGGAGTTGCCGGTGAGCCTACAGGCTGGTATTCTAATAAGTCAGGTTCAAGTACTGCACAATTAGCAAGTCCTCTTTGTTTTAAGGATAATGCTATTGTTCATACAGGAACTGCCTCTGTGCGTGTAGAAACCATTAGTTATTTCGGTACTGCCGTAAATGGTGCCGTTACAACAGGCGTTATTAATGCACCCACATTATCAAAATCTGACGGTTACATTGGAACTGTTAATTACAGTAATAGTTCTGATAAACGCTATATGAATTTTGTGGGTCGCCCTGATAGTATAGTTGGTTGGTATCAGTATACATCAGGAGGCTCTGGAGAGCAACCTAAAATAAGAGCAATACTTCATACTCTTGATTATTTTGATCCTGAAACTCCAACAACTTATCATCCTGCATGTATTGCCAATAAAATTGGTGATGCATTGTGGGTTGGCCCAACAGGTAGTTCTGCAGTTTGGAAGCGTTTCACAGCACCTTTTACTTACACCAGTGCCGCCGTTCCAACGCATATTTTAATAAACATGACATCTTCTGCTAATCAGTTAACCACTATTACAGGAAGCAAACTTTGGATTGATGATTTGGCTGTAATTTATAATTCTACCAAAGTTGCTGAGGTAAATAAAGAAACGAATGTGAAAGTTTACAGTCATGATAAAACAATCTATGTTGATTTCAGTAACCGCAGTGAAGAGCAATCTGTTTTAAGTGTATTTGATTTAACAGGTAAAATGGTAGCTTCATTTAAGGTAGAAGGCAATAAATTAAACGGATTTGATTTATCAAACCTTAACGCAGGTTTATATCTTTATCAGTTAATAGGAGCTGATTATAAAAAGTCAGGAAAATTCATTAACGAATAATTCAACAAGCTATTAAAATCCGTCTCTGCTAAGGGACGGATTTTCTTTTTATGAAAAAGTATTTCTTATTCATTATTTTCATTATCACCTGCGGTTATTTGCATGCGCAGCAAGGAACTTTAAAAGGAACCATTGTTGATGATGCAGCCAAAGAAGGATTACCCGGCGCCACTATTCAATTGCTAAATGATTTATCGAAAGGAACGGCGGCTGATGTGGAAGGAAATTACAGTATGCAGCTTGATTCCGGAGAGTACAAAATAATTTGTGCTTTCGTTGGATTGAGAACGGACACTACTGAAATAATTATTTATCCCGGAAAAATTACCGAGTGCAATTTTAAATTGAAAACTATTGCAAAAATGCTGGAAACTGTAGTGGTTTCTTCCGGTAAGTTTGAACAGAAATTAGAAGAACTTACCGTATCGATGGAGGTAATAAAGCCAAATCTCATCAACAATAAAAACACCACAAGTATTGAAACTGCACTCGAACAAGCCCCCGGTGTTTCTATTATTGATAACGACCCGCAAATAAGGGGAGGAAGCGGATTTACCTTTGGAGTTGGAAGCAGAGTGGCAAT
>CAZRNW010000359.1:0-4484 GCA_964601535.1 uncultured Flavobacteriaceae bacterium | reverse complement strand
TTATATATTTCACAGGTTTAAATTGGATTGATTATGTAATCACAATACTGTTCGGTGCATTTATCGCTTTCACAGGATTTAAACTGATTAAAGAATCTATTACCAATTTACTGGACGAAGCTGATTATGGAAAACTACAACACCTGATTGATCTACTTAACAAAAACCGCCGTTTAAAATGGATTGATATCCATAATTTAAGGATACTTAAATATGGGGCGCATTTACATATTGATTGCCATATTACCTTACCCTGGTATGATACATTAGAAGAAAGTCATCATGAAATCGAACAAGTCGAAAAAATTGTTAAAGAAGAAATGGAGAATGATATCGAGTTCTTTATCCATGCTGACCCCTGCCTGCCAACTTCCTGTTCCATTTGTCGCATCTTTGATTGTAAACACCGTAAAGAACCTTTTGTGAAGCAATTGCAATGGACTTTAGATAATGTTTTACCCGATAAAAAACATCAATTGAGCTAAAGAACTCATTAATGACTTTTATCATCTAAAAAGGAAATAGAGGTCATCCCCGGCGGATCTTTAATAGAGTAGTTTTAAAATAAAAAAATGAAAACTATTTTATTAGCAACAGATTTTTCGCCGGCATCTAATAATGCTGCGGATTACGCACTTGAATTAGCCAAATATTTTGATTCCAAATTAATTCTATTAAATGCATACCCTTTAGCTCCTGCCAATTATGATACCGGTCTTGCATATGAGGCAGTCACAGAAATCCACAAATCGTCGGAAGACGGTTTAACGGGCTTAAAAAACAGATTACAGAAAACTAACGTTAAAGGGATTGACATCGAGTGTTTATCTGTAATGGGTTCAACCATGGATGTTATTGAAGAAATATGTAAAAACAAGAATATTGATTTGGTAGTAATGGGAATCGTTTCGAATGCCGGAAAAATTAAAGAGCATTTGATTGGAAGCACATCTTTAAAAGCTGCCCGACATTTAAGCGTTCCCATGTTTATTATTCCTGACGGTGTAAAGTATAAGCGCATCCGTAAAATTTCATTCGCATGCGGTTTGAAAAATCCTGAACAGGCCTCGGTTATTTATATAGCAAAATTTTTTGCCAAGGCATTTGATGCAGAACTTGAGGTTATAAACATTGAAAAGCCTTACGAAGAAAGAAGTGAAGAGAAAGCCATGGCTATTGAATTTGTAGAAGAGAAACTTGAGAACGTAAAACACAAAACATTCATGCTCGCTGATGAAGATGCTACATTAGGCCTGGAAGAGCACTATGAACAATACCCTTCAGATGTAATTATTTTAAATCCTAAAAAACATAATATTATTCAAACACTTTTAGGAACCAGCGTAACCCGGAATCTGATGTTCCATTCCAAATTACCTTTACTCATTATTCATTAATAATATCGGATCACAAAAAAGCCCCGTTAAACGGGGCTTTTTTTGCTTTACTTCTTTTTGTTTTTCTGTTTCTCTTTGTTTCTATAATACTTTCTTAGTAAAAAGTTATGTTTTAACGCTTCCATGTTTTCGTCTAAACCATCGGCTGCGCTGTTAATGGTTTTTACAGTGGTTTTTAAACTTTTTGCAAAAGAGGTATCGCTTAAAAGCATCCCAACTGTTCCGTTTTCATCATTTACCTTTTTAGAGATTTTATCTAAATTTCCCATCACGATGGAAGCCGTGTCGGCCACATCATTCAACCGGTTAAGAGTGCTTTTTAAGGAACCCGACATAACAGTGTCTGAAAGCAAACTTCCGAGTGTTCCTTTACCTTTATTTACGTCATGAACCATTTTCCCTAATTCATTCGTAAGAACAACAGCGTTACTACCGGTAGTTTTAAAATTCACAATTGCTTTCTTTACATTATCAGCAACAACCGTATCCATCAATAAACTCCAAATCGTATTTTGGCTGTTTATTTTCTGAGCTATTTTTTTCAAATCGCCTGTGATAAATTTTATATTGTCGTTCGTAGTGTTCAGTGTCCTGAGCATTTCATCTGTTTCAATCGGTTTTAAGGTTTTAAGAACATCTCCTTCAGAAATTGGCTCGTGAATGTTTTCAGCACCTGCGTTGATATTAATTAGTTTGTTGCCAATCAAACCATCTGTTCCAATCGCAGCAACAGAGTTTTTCATGATGAACTGACAAGCACTTTTGTTTATTATCATTACCGCCTTTACCGATGAGTCGGAAGCTATTTCTACGCTTTCAATAGTGCCAACATTTACGCCCGCAAATCTTACATTGTTGCCCGACATTAATCCGTTCACATTATAAAATTCAGCGCTGATGCGGATCGTTGAACCGAACATGCTTCTTTTTGAGCCTACCATATAGAGCACTGTTATTAAAAATAACAAGCCTGCTATAACAAAAATGCCTAATCGGATATTCCGTGATATTTCTTTACTCATAATTTATTCGAAAAATTGTTTTACTTTTTCATCATTTAGTGCCCGCAGCTGTTCATATGTTCCCTGCGCATAATTTTTCCCGTCAATTAACATTATTATCTGATCTGACACAATTTTAATACAATTCATGTCGTGTGAAATAATAATGGATGATGTATTGTACTTTTCCTGTACTTTTAATATAAGTTTACTTATCTCTCTCGCTGTTATAGGATCAAGACCGGTTGTTGGTTCATCGTATAAAATAATATCAGGTTTCAGGATGAGTGTTCTTGCAATACTGATTCTTTTTTTCATTCCTCCGGATAATTCGGCCGGAAGCATATTAACCGTATCAGGCAAACCTACATTTTCAAGAGCTTCCATCACTAATTCATTTACGTTTCTTTTTTCTTTTTCCATCCAATGCCTACGCAATGGGAATTCCAGATTTTCACGTACTGTCATCGAATCGTATAAAGCATTACTTTGAAATAAAAAACCAACTTTAACCCTTATTTTATCAAGATCCTCCTGACTCAAATCAGGAATATTACTTCCAAGAACATTTATTGTTCCTTCATCAGGTTCCATCAAACCAATTATACATTTTATCAGTACCGATTTACCTGAACCTGATTTTCCTAATACTGCCAGATTTTGTCCTTTTAATAAATTCATTTCAAACTTGTTCAGGACATGATTATCACCAAACGATTTGCATAAATTTTTTATATCTATTACTGATATGTTTTTTGTGTCCTGCATTTCATTATGTTAATCCCAAAGCATCAATAATTTGTACAGCAATCAAATCGATAATAAAAATTAACAACGAAGAAATTACTACGGCTGAATTCGCCGATCGCCCCACTCCTTCAGTTCCCTTTTTCGAAAAATAACCTTTATAACAACCAATTATTCCAATCGCGAAACCGAAAAAAAATGTTTTAATGATGGACGGTATAATATCCGTGTATCCGTTTGTTTCGTACACCTGATTCCAAAATAATTTCCAGGTAACAACACCATGTATATTGGCACCGAGATAACTGCCATAAAGTGAAATTGCATCAGCAAGAATCGCAAGAATCGGAATCATTAATGTTGTTGCAAAAACTCTTGTAACAACTAAAAATTTGAATGGATTAGTCCCCGAAACTTCCATTGCATCAATTTGCTCTGTAACTTTCATAGAACCTAATTCCGCTCCAATTCCGGAACCGACTTTACCGGCACAAATTAAAGCTGTAATAACCGGGGCTATTTCGCGTATCAGTGAAATAGAAACCATTTTAGGTAACCATGCACCCGCGCCAAATTCAACAAGCGTTGGACGTGATTGAATTGTTATGACCAATCCCATAATAAAAGCAGTCAGCCCAACTAAGCCCAAAGATTTGTAACCAAGGAAAAAAGACTGCCGTAAAAATTCACCAAATTCATAGCGGGGCCTAAATCCCTCTTTGAAAAAACGGGCAGTGAACCGGGCTATATCACCAGCCTCTTCCAAAAACGATTTTATAAAATCTAATTCTTTCATCTCAATTATAAAATCGTTTTACGCCGGTTTCTACTTTTCTGCCGATTTGTTTTGCTCTTGCAGAGATAATTTGTTTGGAGTTGGGGGTGCTGACCAAGTCCTGCCTGATTTAACTGAAACTTTTATTCCCAAACCAAAAACACTTGCAAAATACTGCTCAAGTTCAGTTATGGTTAAACCGGGGGTGATATTCATTTTTCCTGAATTATGAATGGTTCGGCATTCGCCTAAAGTTTTGGATGCCCTCTTAATTAATTTTTTTGCCTGTGCTCCCGCTTTTTTATGCGGTTTAGAATAAAATTCGATTTTTAAGTTTGGAAACTGTTTATTGAATTCATTCTGAATTGTGTAAACTTTTCTTCTGTCGTTAATTTCAATATCCATAATCTGGTTTTAAAATGATTTGAAACAAAAGTATATCCATAAAAAACCATGATTACTGATAGCAATCAACACGAAAACTGACTTTTATCAGTTTCATAGCATTAAATTATTATGATTTTTGTCGTGTTCTTTATTAATAAATGGAGTAAATTATCATAC
>CAZRNW010000358.1:1202-4485 GCA_964601535.1 uncultured Flavobacteriaceae bacterium | reverse complement strand
AATTACTTGTACCTATAATAATGTATCGGCAGGACAAAATATTCCCGGATTCCAGAACTCAGCAACTTGTGCAGGAGTTGTATATAAACCATGGACAAATGTGGTTGTTGACTTAACAAATTACATTAATCAAAACGTAACTATTCGCTTCACAACTTACGATTGCGCTTTAGGCGGACATTATGGTTATGCTTATATAGATGGTTCTTGTCTCGCATTTCAGCAAACTACTGCTGATACTTTATGTGTCGGAACCTCTAAACAAATTTGTGCACCGCCCGGATTTGGTTCATATGTTTGGAGCGGAGGGAATTTAACAGGTAATACTAATTCTTGTGTTACGGTAAGTAATCCCGGAAATTACTCTGTACAAACAACATTGGTAACTGGTTGCCAGGGTCCCATCTTTTATTATCCGATTCAAAACTTTCCGAATCCTGTAGCTAATTTTAATGTTCCCGGAAATAATTGCGGTATGACGGTTACTTTTAATAATACTTCGAGTATGTCATCCGGAACTATGACAACATACAATTGGAATTTTGGTGATAACACAACATCAACACTACAAAACCCTACACATACTTATACTAATCCCGGAACTTATCTCGTAACATTAATTGTTGGTTCAAATAAAGGTTGTTATGATACAATTGTGAATTCAGTAACCGTGAATCCTCCGCCAACTGCCGCATTTACTTATACAAACCTTTGTCAGGGTTCACCTGTAAGTTTTACTGATAACAGCAGTGTTAATCAAGGCAACATCAATCAGTGGATTTGGGATTTCGGCGATGGTTCTGTTTTATCGTATATGCAAAATCCTTCTCATATCTATACAACTGCCGGTAATTTTGTTGTTACATTAACCGTAACAACTAACCAGGGATGTAGCGCTGTTACGAGTCAAACTATCACCATTAACAGTTTACCTACAGTATTTTTTACAGTATCAAATAATTGTTTGGGCTCACCAACACTATTTAATAATACATCCAGCATACCAAACGGAAACATTACAGGCTGGATGTGGGATATAAATGCTGATGGAATAATTGATGCTACAACTCAAAATTTAACTTACAACTATACTGCAGCCGGAACCTATGCCATAATATTAACAGCTTCCAGTAATGCGAATTGCATTAATTCTTATTCAACAACTGTAACCATTCATCCTTTGCCTGTGGTTAATTTCAGCGGGAATAATGTTTGTCATACCGGCGTTACAAATTTTACAAATAATTCCTCAATTGGAAACGGCAATCAGATTACCAATTACACATGGGTATTCGGAAACAGTACCAGCTCTATGCAAACTAACCCGATGGTTATTTATGCAAGTCCTGGTACTTATAATGTAAGTTTAACTGCTACATCAAACAATGGCTGTATGAGTACAGGAACAACACAGGTTTCAGTTTGGCCGAATCCTGTAGTGAATTTCAGTACGCCAAATGTTTGTCAGGGTACAACAAATTATTTCACGAATACATCAAACATTGCAAGCGGAACTATTAATTACTGGATGTGGGATGTAAATGGTGATAATAATACCGATAGTACAAGTCAAAACCCAAGTTATGTTTATCCAGCAGCCGGCAATTATAATGTAAGTTTAACTGCTATCAGTGATCATAATTGTGTGAAAACTGTAACAAACAACGTAACTGTAAATGCATTACCTAATTCAAGCTTTGCTGCAAGTAATGTTTGTCACGGAACTATGATAACTTTTACCAATCAGTCCACTATTGCTCCGGGTAATCAGATTACCACTTCCTTCTGGAATTTTGGTTCAAACAATTCAACTTATGTGACTAATCCAAATTGGACGTTTGGCAGCATTGGGAATTATACTGTAAGTCTGACTTCAACATCCAACAATAATTGCACTAGCACTTATACTTCTGTGTTATCAGTTTACGCAAATCCTGTAGCTGATTTTATTTCAACTACAGCTTGTTTGAATCAGGCAACACAATTTACAAACCAATCAACCATACAGGCAGGAACGATTTCGAAATACCGCTGGGATTTTGATGATAATAATACATGGGATGATTCAACTGCTAATCCTGTTTACATGTATCCGACTTTTGGTTACAAGAACTGTGTTTTACAGGCGATCAGTAATAATAATTGTTATTCGCTAAAATCGAATCTTGTTATTGTGCATGGAAATCCGGTTGCCAATTTTAAAGCCAATTCAACTTGCTTAGGTGATGTAACCAATTTCCAGAATTATTCAACCTCGCCTGATGGAGCTATCACCAATTACATGTGGGATTTTAATGGCGATAATATTACCGATAACATTTCCATAAATCCTTCGATTACCTATACAGCAAATGGAATTTATTTAACTAAACTCGAAGTCCAAACCCAATACGGATGTGTAAATGTATTATCGAAAGCCGTTTATGTAAATGCAAAACCGGTACCCATGTTTACTGCAACTAATAAACAGGGTTGTCCAAGTTTATGCGTGCCTTTCCAAAACAATTCATACATCAGTGCAGGAAGTATTGTTACGTACCAATGGGATTTCGGAGATAATTCTGGTCCGCTTTACTTAAAAAATCCAATTCACTGTTACAACAGTGGCACCTTTAATGTAACTTTAAAATGTGTTTCTGATAGCGGATGTATCAGTAATTACACTTCTCCCGCATTGGTAAATGTGTATCCGAAACCAATTGCAGGATTTATGGTGACGCCTGAAGAAATTGATGAGTTTGAACCTAAAATTGATGTGACCAATACATCTACAGGTGCAAGCACTATCAGCTACATGGTAAATCCAGGAGGAAATTATTATACGCCTAATTTCACACAGAATTTAAATAGTCAAAGTCCTGGTGAAATATTAATTGTGCAATTCGCAATAAATAACTACGGCTGCAACGATACTTTGATTAAAGTACTGCAAGTTAAACCGGCCTTTGTCATTTTCATTCCGAATACTTTTACACCAAACGGTGACGGATTAAACGATGGTTTTGGCGCGAAGGGAGTAGGCATACTTGAGTTTGAAATGCAGGTATATGACCGTTGGGGACATGTGGTGTTCCGTTCGAATGATATTATGACATATTGGGATGGCACTGTTAAAAACGGAGATGAACCAATTAAAGATGATGTTTATACCTGGAAAGTTCAGGTGCTGGACATCAATCATAAAAACCATGATTTAGTAGGACACGTGACGGTGTTAAAATAAAGATACAGTAAGCGGATAATTGTTTTGTTTACTAATGGGGGAACCAAGAAAAGAGGGTTG
>CAZRNW010000358.1:0-1192 GCA_964601535.1 uncultured Flavobacteriaceae bacterium | reverse complement strand
TTTGGTCGATTAAAACCTCAAATACATCTTATCTATGAATAAAACCTTTGTTTGTTCACTTTTAATTCTCATTTTTAGGTCGATTAATTAATAACCTAAAAACAGAGTATGAAGAAAATTTTACTTTCACTTTCAATTATCAGTTCAGTATTAAGCCAGGCGCAGGTTGTAACAACTTTAGCAGGTTCAGGTACGCAAGGAACAGTTAATGCAACAGGACCTGCAGCGAGTTTTAATTCACCAACAGGCACTTGTTCTGATGCAGCCGGAAATATTTATGTGGCTGATCAGGCCAATCAAATCATCCGTAAAATTACCCCCGCGGGTGTTGTAAGTACAATAGCCGGTATGGCCGGTGTTCAGGGAACTGTTGATGCAACAGGAACTGCAGCAAGTTTTAATAATCCTTATGGCATTTGTATTGATGCATCAGGAAATCTTTTTGTAACTGATCAGGATAATCAAACGATTCGTAAAATTACACCTGCAGGAGTTGTAAGCACTTTTGCGGGACAAGTTGGTATGCCGGGCTCAGCTAACGGTACAGGAACTGCAGCAAGCTTCAATTATCCGAGAGGAATTTGTATTGATGGAGCAGGGAATATGTACGTTACAGATTATCTTGGTCATTTAATAAGAAAAGTAACCGCAGCAGGAGTTGTAACCACTTTAGCGGGTTCAGGAGCTTCAGGTTCATTAGATGCAACCGGAGCAGCAGCGAGTTTCAACAGGCCTTCAGGTATTTGTTTAGATCCTTCAGGAAATTTATTTGTTGCTGATCGTTCTAATCATAAGATCAGAAAGATTATCACCACAAGTTCTGTTGTAACTACTTTCGCGGGCTCAGGAGCAATCGGTTCTGCAAATGCAACCGGAACTTTAGCAACATTTAATTTGCCATTCGGTGTTGTTTCGGATGCTGCAGGTATGATTTATGTGGCTGATTTCAATAATCAGAGAATTAGAAAAATCACACAGGCGCAGGTAGTCACTTATTTTGCAGGCTCAGGTGTTGTAGGTGCTGTTGATGCTACAGGAACTTCTGCGTCTTTTAACGGACCAATTGGTTTATGTACTGATATGGCAGGGAATTTATATTTGGCCGACCAGTTCAATCATAAAATCAGAAAAATTACAAATCCTGCTGCGGGTATTGTTGAAATTCCTTCAGCAGCGCAATCTATGGTTTATC
>CAZRNW010000357.1:0-4488 GCA_964601535.1 uncultured Flavobacteriaceae bacterium | reverse complement strand
GCTTCATTCGAACATAAAGCAATTATTAAACAAAAACTAAAACGCAAAAACCTGAAAGAATTTCAAACACCAATCAAAGTTGAATATATGGTTTGTAATGATAAGCAGTGTTTGCCGCCTAAAACAGTTGATTTAACGCTCACGGTTCCTGCAAAAAAATAGGAATCTAATTATTAATGGTTTTAATTTAATCTCAAGGAATTAAAAGTAAAACAAAACAGTATTTTTGTGAAGACTCAACGAAATAACATGCTTAAAAAATCAATAATAGGATTACTATTTCTACTTTTTTCATTTGGATTTTTAAGTGCGCAATTAACACCTGTTCATTGGAAATTTACAACGAACAAACTGAGTGATTGCGAATACGAATTGGTTTTTAGCGCCACTGTCGAAGATGGATGGCATCTCTATTCTTTAATACCAACAACCGGTGATGGCGCCCCAAATCCAACTGAAATAAAATTCAAAAAAACAAAAGATTACGAACTTATCGGCAAGGTAAAGGAAAGCAAAACAAAAACAGATTTTGATAAAGACTTAGAGCTAACAACCATTTATCATGAACACACCGGCTCTTTTACTCAAAAAATTAAATTACTTACAAACGAAAAAATAAAAATAAAAGCAAAACTTAGTTATCAAAGCTGCAGATTGGGCCAATGCATTTTTCCTCCGGCTGATGATGTAGAATTTGAATTGCAGGGAACTTCAGCTTGCGTAAGTTCTACTTCCGTTGCTGCGACAGAATCAGTAACACCTGATACTTCAAAAGCTGCAATTTTAAAAATTGACAGCAGCGCAATCGCAAAAAAAGAACATCCTGTAATTACAGAAACACATTATGAAGACGAGAAACCGGCGGCCAGCTCTATGTCGTGGTTTGCAATTTTTATGGCTGGTTTCATTGGGGGCTTTGCCGCTTTATTAACACCTTGTGTATTTCCGATGATTCCGATGAACGTTAGCTTCTTCACCAAACAAAGCAAAACCAAACAACAAGGAATAAGGAATGCACTTTTATATGCAATATTTATAATTGTATTATATGTTGGTTTAGGATTAGGTGTTACTTTAATTTTTGGTGCAGGTGCTCTTCATACTTTATCTACAAACGTTTGGTTTAACCTTGCCTTTTTTGCACTCTTATTAATTTTTGCTGCTTCTTTTTTGGGAGCTTTTGAAATTGTTTTGCCAAGTTCGTTCGTTAATAAAATGGACTCTAAAGCTGATAAAGGCGGAATAATTGGGATATTCTTTATGGCTTTTACATTAGCACTGGTTTCATTTTCCTGTACGGGACCCATTATCGGAACTTTATTAGTTGAGGCTTCATCAACGGGAAATATTGCCGGTCCTTTTTGGGGAATGTTTGGTTTTGCTTTAGCATTAGCTTTACCTTTTGGATTATTTGCTGCTTTCCCGGGTTGGCTAAATTCATTACCACAATCAGGTGGCTGGTTAAATTCCGTAAAAGTTACTTTAGGTTTTTTAGAATTAGCGCTCGCATTGAAATTTGCATCCAATGCTGATTTAGTTGTGCAAGCCGGTATTTTAACCCGCGAAGTTTTCATTGGTTTATGGATAGTAATTTTTGGATTACTTGGTGTTTACCTGATTGGCGGATTTAAAACATCGCACGACAGCGACTTAAAACATGTTTCAGTTACTCGTTTGTCATTTGCCATTGTCGCTTTCTTCGTCACTATTTATATGATACCCGGAATGTGGGGAGCTCCTTTAAAATTGTTCAGCGGTATTTTGCCCCCTTTAGAATATTCAGAATCACCACACGGGTTTGGCGGAAGTGGTAATGCACACACCGTTAGTTCTGCAGAACCTACTGATAAAGAGTTCGCCAAATACATGGAGGTAAATAAAAATGGGATTGTCCATTTTAAAAACGATTACGAACACGCTTTAGCTTATGCGAAAAAAGTGGGCAAGCCTTTAATGGTTGATTTTACAGGTCATGCCTGCGCCAATTGCCGTAAAACCGAAGATTATGTTTGGCCCGATCCGGAAGTAACAAAACGTTTAAATAACGATGTCGTTCTAGTTTCGTTATATGTTGACGACAAACGCGAACTTGACCCGAAAGATTACATGACTGTTCAATGGTACGGAAAACAAAGAGAAATTACAGATATCGGCGATAAGTTTAAGTATTTAGAAGAAACACTTTACGGACAAAGCACGCAGCCCCTATATGTATTGCTAGATCACAACGAAAAACCACTCAATCCGGTTCGTGGTTACGACCCTAGCATCCCAGATTATATCAAGTGGATGGACCAAGGCCTCAACAACTTTAAAGTTAAAAAATAATTCAATAAGATTTCATGAGTAACCCGACAAGGATATTTACAAAAAAGAATCTTGTCCGGTTTTTCGTGATGTTTGTTTTTACAATTATCTGTTTCGAATTAGCAGGTTGGTATTATTTAACGCAGGTTTTACACAAATCCACTTCTCAAAAATTCACATTCAATTCTTACCGCATTTACGAACATGTTCCTGGCTTTAAAGAGGGCGATGGAAAACAAAATTGGATTGAAATAAACAGACAAGGCTTTAGAAGAAGTACCGAAACTTCATTGGTAAAACCCGAAAACACTTACCGTATTTTTTTATTAGGAGGTTCTGCGGCACATGGTATTTCTTCTGCGCCACCTTACCCGGTTGTTCACCTTTATCAAAACGAAACAATAGATGCACAATTAGAAAAATTCTTAAAACAAAAACATCCGCAAACAAATTTTGAGGTGATTAACGCAGCCGTAACAGGTTACGAAACTTATCAGCACACTGCTTATATTTTAAGCGAGTTAATAGATTACAATCCGGATTTGGTGATTTTTTTCGATGGTAATAATGATCACTTCATTAATAATCCGCTCTACAATCCCTACAAACATAAAGAATATAAATTCTGGGAAACAAGATTACAGAACCCTTCTTTTTGTGGCTCCTTCGATTATTTTATGCTGTGGATTTCAAAATTCAGCGCATTTGGAAAAGGCTATATGTCATGGAAAATGCAGCGCGATGCCATTAATTGCGAAGGAAGACCTAATCCTGTCATTCAACACTCGTCCAACAAAAACGCAATCATCAATCACAAATACATTGCCGGAAAAACTTTTTTAAGAAGCATTTCAACCAACATAGGCATTTTGAAAAACAATAATACTCCTTCCATTATCGTCTTACAACCTATTCTTGTACTGCGCAATAAGAATTTACTTTCCGTTGAAGAAAACAAATGGCTCACTGAAGACAAGAACACTGAATTGCTTTATCCAATTGTTGTAAACGAATTACAAAACCTGTGTAAAAAAAATAATACATCTTTTGTTGATGTAAATCTTTCTTTTAATGAATCAACTTATAAACAAAAACAATTATTCATTGATTATTGTCATTTGAATGCATTAGGAAGTGAAATAGCTGCGAAATCAATTTTTGGTGCGGCCGACAGTCTTTATTCTCTCACCGTCAAAAAATAATTCAGGTGCCACACTTTAAAGAGGTAAAAACCATTCTCAACAAAACCAAAAAACGCGACGCCTGGTTTTTGGATGATTATACCATTAATCCATACAGTGGCTGTTCTTTTAATTGTTTGTTTTGTTACATAAGAGGAAGCAAATATGGTGAGCACATGGAAGAAAAACTTTCAATTAAATCGAATGCTGTTGAATTGCTTGATAAACAATTAAAATTGCGTGCTGCCAAACAACAATTTGGATTTATTGTTCTCTCATCAGCGACCGATCCGTATTTACAATTTGAAAAAAAAGAAAATTTAACGCGGAGAATTCTTGAAACGATATTAAAATACCGCTTTCCTGTTCATGTCATTACCCGTTCTGATTTGGTTTTACGTGATATGGATTTGTTGCATGAAATAAATAAAAACGCCATTTTACCAATGGATCTGGCGTATAAAACCAATCTTAAAGTTTTTGTTACCTTCTCATTCTCAACCATAGATGATAAAGTAGCTAAAATTTTTGAGCCCGGTGCTACTCCCCCATCCATAAGATTACAAACAATAAAAGAAATCGCGAAAAATAATTTTCATACGGGAATAAGCATGATGCCGTTACTGCCCTATATTTCCGATACAAGCGAATCCCTTAACAATATGTTTCATGCCTTTAAAAAAAACGGGGCTAAATATGTGATGCCGGCTACAATAACATTATTCGGTAATGGAGTAAGCGACAGCAAAACTTTAGTGTTGGGTGCCATTGAAAAACATTATCCTCACTTAACAGACAAATACAAAAAATTCTTTTCTGTTAGTCACGAATTACCTGCTTATTACAATAAAGCTTTTTATAAAAAAATGATAGAGATGAGCGAACAGTTTCAGTTAAAGAACAGAATTCTTTAGAAACCCCCAATAAAACCGATTAGAATAATGGGATTCCGATAGGGCGATAAAGGTGTGTCATTCAAATTCCACAAAGCAGTTGCAAC
>CAZRNW010000356.1:0-4499 GCA_964601535.1 uncultured Flavobacteriaceae bacterium | reverse complement strand
ACTCCCGATGCAAAAATAGGGTCGAGGAATTTACCCGCATCTCCCAATATCGCGTAATTTTTTCCGTAAGTTTTATCAAGAAAATAAGAAAAATCCGAAACAATAATTAAAGGCTGTGCAATTTTTGCATCACATAAAATCCGTTTCGTGAGTGCGCAATTCTCAATTTCCTGCAAATACAAAGCGCGCTGCCAATCTTCAACACCTGCTTTTGTGAATTTTGCTTTTTCTCCTTTTAAATATTTTCTATCCACAACTAATCCGACACTAATACGGTCTTTACCCACAGGCTGCAGACCAAACCAACCACTTTTGTGTTGTTCGAGATAAACGATTTGTAACAAGCCAACATCTATACCTTGTGTATATTCTGCGCCTTTCCAGTGGGTGAGAAATGCAATGCGATCTAAATCTTTGTAAGCGTTTTTTCCGCCGAGGCGTTTTCCTAAAAAAGTATCTTGTCCGCTCGCATCAATTAAAAATTTACAGCGTTCGTGCCATTCTTTTCCATCAATCGTAAAAAAAACATCAACAATTGAATCGGGATTATCGAGAACAACTTTTTCAACTTTAGCACATTCGCGGACTTCTGCTCCGTTTTTTACAGCATTATCGAGCATCATTTTGTCAAAATCAGCGCGGACAACGTGAAATGAAAGGTAACTTTCATCCGGAATAATATTTTTAAAACACCAGGTAGAACTTTGTGTTCCGTTGTGATTACTGAAACGCGCGCCGGGTTTGCGGACAAAACGGCGTTTCATTTCATCCAATACACCTAATTCTTTAAACAATGGATAACAAAAGGGGAGAAGAGATTCACCAACGTGCTGACGGGGAAATTTTTCTTTTTCTAAAACAAGAACTTTATAACCTTTGCGGCTAAGATAAGTCGCCGAAGAAGAACCCGTGGGTCCGCCACCAATAATGATAAAATCGTAAAGCTTAGCTTTGGTCATTTATCAAAAATAGTAAATTCTGTGGAATAACTGAAAATGATTGTTGTTAGAATAAACTAGAAGAATTGAAAAATCTTCCTGAGCGGTTTAACCGTAAGCGTATAAAATCTTGGTTTAAGTCCGTTCATTTCCCAGGCTTTGCGGTCTTCCATGTTTGCGTTTACGCGGTTTTTTACATTTACATTACTTACACCGCCAATACGCATTTTTACAATGAACTCATCGAGGTAAGCCACTTTAATTTTATTCTTGTGAATTAAACGCAGCATCAATTCATAATCTGCTGCTGTTGTCAACTGCAAGTTAAATTTACCGAATTTATCGTAAACCTCTTTCTTCACAAAAAAAGTAGGGTGGGGCGGCATCCATCCGTTTAAGAAAGCACCTTCAGTATATTTACCCGAATGCCACTTGCGTTTTATTTTAGAAGTATCGTCTTTGTCCACATAATATAAATTCCCGTAAACAGCGTCTGCATTATCCTTCTTAAAAGTGTTTACCACTTTTTCAATGACTGAGTTATCTGTGTAAAAATCATCAGAGTGTATAATTCCAATCACATCGCCTGTCGCATTTGCAATTCCTTTATTGAGCGCATCGTACAAGCCATTGTCTTTCTCAGAAATTACTTTCGCGATTTTTCCTTTGTATTTATTAACGATTTCTAAAGTATTATCTTTCGATAAACCATCAATAATAATATATTCAATATCCTTATAAGTTTGATTTAAAACGCACTGAATCGTCTGCTCAATGGTTGCAGCACTGTTGTACGTTATGGTTATGATCGATACTTTCATTATGAAATAAATGTCTCCTTCACCCGTTTTGAAACCAGAAAATAAGGTATCCATATAGCGCAGGTAATGGAATACCGGAAAATATCTTTTGTGAGTCCGTAATAATCTTTTTGGTCAAGAACCACTATGGCTAATACATCATCACCAATAGCTGCAGCAAAATAGGCTATGTAATAAATAATAAAAAGTTTAGGAACATTCCTGTTGTATTTTAGTGCGAGAACAAAAATTAACAGGGTATAAATAAATATACAAATATTAACAAGCAACTCAAATATAAGCATGGCAGAGAAACCCGGTAAATAATCTTCACTGGTTTGATCAGTTCTTGCCAGCCAAACAGATTTATCGAAATAGCTATTGGTAAAAAAACTTGAAAAAATAAGAAAGAGATTAATAAACAAGCCAATAAGAGGTAATACTAACCAGCCGCCTAAGCGCATCGGGACTTCAGTTCCAGGGTTAGCAGTGAATTTTCTGTATAAATAAAAAGCTAGTAGTCCGACTAAAACAAAAAATAAGACAGCGAGTATAAGAACCAACCAGTTAACATTTGAGTCCTTTGTGTTCAGACTTAATTTTTGGTTCCAGGTGATTTGATAACCGATATCATCATATATTTTTTCAATATCATCCTTAAACGAAGGATAATCCTGAGGTTCCACTTGCGGCCTTAATAAATGAAGTGTATATGTGATTTTTAATTTACGGGCAGCATAAGTTATTTTTTTATTGTACCAAATATATCTATTGCTAATTGTATTTGTTTTGTATTGAATAGACCAATCTTCAGGCAATGAAACTTCAATTACATGAACTCTTTTATCGGGATAAGATAAATTTAAAGGCGACTTCCTTGTTTCGAGAGTTATATTAATATCATCTAAGGCTTCCTTTACAAAATGCCCGCTTAAATCCATTCTTAAAACATTATCTGAGTTTTCTTCCCAAACTCTTTTTATTTTATAGTTTTCAGTACTTGTAAATAAGTTAACTTCTTTATCGTCTTTAAATATTAAATGACCGATAACATCAATATTTGTGTATTTTGAAGTGTAAAATTCCTTGTACTTATCCTGAATTTCTTTAATGTTTGAATTGGCAAATTTTGAACGTATTAAATCTGCATCATAACCGGTATAAAATGTTTTTACTTCAAGACTTGCTTTTCCTGAAATGTCGTTTATGGTGTAGTTCTCTTTTAATTTAATATCTGAATTTCGTTTCGATGACAAATAGGTGAGGGAGGAAACACTGTCTTTTAACACTAGCCCGTAACCGTAATTTGGAACATAAACGTAACCTAAACCGCCACCCTGATTTGAGATGGTTGGATCAAGATAATAATTCTTGTTGTTCAGGGAAACCATGGTGATAACATGATTAAATTGTCCGGGCGATGATATAGAATTAATTAAACCAAACCTTGATTCGGTATGAACAAGCACTGGATATGCTTTTATATTCATACTCTTTAATATTTCGCAGAGCAATACAGTTTTATCCTTGCAATCACCGTAACCATCTTTTAAAATATTTAATGGATTTTTTGGTTTGTGCGAATTCGTTCCAATTTCTATTCCGAAATACCGTATTTCATTTTGAACAAAATCTAAAGCCCCGATAACTTTCTCTTCATCAGTTTTCAATTCTGACAAAGCTTTTATTTTTGAATAATCAGTGAATTTGGTAGCAGATGACTGCTTAAATACTTTCATTCCCCATTTAACTACATCTTCCCACGAAAAATACTCACTAAGTTCTACTTTAAAATAAGGATCGTCCCAATCCGGAGCACCCGCTTCAGTTTTCAAACCTTTTGTCTCTTTTACATTCCAGGTTAAAATTTCTTTATCGCCTGATGTTTCAATAACCGGAGGGGAGAAGTGATTTTTATAATTGATGTTTAGTTTTATGTTTTTTGGTTTTACGAAACGGAAATTAATTTCTTTATAAGGATAATAGCCATTCAGGTAAAATGTATAAAGGAATTTATTATCGAAAATCGGGTTATCGCCAATAACCGAAAAATCATATTCAACAATATCATTCGCGCGGATGTCATTCATGATAACATTTACCGTCTTATCACCGCTGTAAACGTTAGATTCAAGGTTTTCTTCGCGCTGTAAAACAGACATTTTAGAAGTCCTGGTCTTATCAATTATATCGTCGCCGCGGTGAACTTTAATTGAATGTATAATAAGTCTTTCGTAAGGCGGACTATAAGTAAAATACATTGTAGAGGCATCGCTAACCCCGTTGTTATTAAAAATTTTATAAGCGCGGTGTGTGTAATAAGTGCGTGAACTGACATCAATCTGATAATCATTTAAAAAGTAATAATAACCTTCAGTTACTTCGCCTTGTTTAATAGGTCTTGAAAAATCAAAATCGACGGATTTAACCCAAGTAGGACGCGAATTAATATTTATTCCTTGGGAAAAAGTCCAAAGAGGAAGAAAGCAGAAGCAAAGAAATAAATATTTTATTACGGTTCTCAGATTAAACTTAAACTAAATTCAACTAACGACGGAAAACTAAAATCTATAGTGCTGTCATTTCTTTTCTCATCTGAAATAAAAACCGTTTTCATGCCAAGAGCTCTTCCAAACTGCATATCAGTTATGCTGTCGCCAACCATAATGGATTTTTCAAAATCAATTTCAGGAAAATCTTTTTTTGCTGCTAAACCCATTCCTGTTCCGGGTTTACGTGTCGGATGATTGAGAGAATCAAG
>CAZRNW010000355.1:0-4514 GCA_964601535.1 uncultured Flavobacteriaceae bacterium | reverse complement strand
TAACCTGGCCCTTGATGTTCTTCATTCCAAGTGAGAGTGTGTCCGCTTTCAAGCTTAACATTTCTACCTTGTTCCATTCCTCTAATAAGTAAATCTAAATTTTTACTAAATTGTCCCATATTATTTACCGCAAATCGCATTGTAAGTATAATTGTCTTTCTTTATAAGCTTTTTTAAGCAAGGAGCATCTTTGTAAAGTTTTCCGCAGCGTCTTTTAGCATTATAGAGAGTAAGCTTGTCTTGAGTATTCCACTCATTAGTCTTATTTTCTATAACTGTTTTAGGGCATTGTGATCCTAAAGCTAAAGTAAAAAGCATCGCTTCAATCATCGCTCTACCAATCTCAGTCCAACATTAATCAGGATAAAAGTACATAGAGTGTTAATAAAAAAATAAATCACAGAAAATACTGGAGCTTCAAAAACGTATGCCAGTACTTGCATCATAGCAATACAGTTTACCCAAGATAAAAACGATAGTAATATTACGATGAATCCCATAAATTTAACCATTATTCAGCCTCTAAAAGAGCAATAAGATCTTGACCTGCACCAGATCCGCCGCCATCTTTCTTAGATTTCATAAGCTCTACAATCTTCTTATCTACGTCTATAGTCATCAAAGTATCTTCTTTAGCGTTATGGGCACCGCGAGTCGGAACCTGTAGGTAATCAACCACAGTAGAAAGGGAGCCAAGAGTTTTGGGGAACCAACCACATTTTTTAAGGAAGTCAACTGCGCCCATAACATCGTGCATTTTATAGTGTAATAGTGATTCCCAAGTGTCTTGGTCCAAAAGATGTTTCTGAGTCCATCGAACGTCAAATGGGCAGTTATAGCCCATAGGAGTGATGTTGGAAAAACGACCATTGCGCTTTAAGTGTTTTTTAATCATAGCGACTAGCAAAGATTTGCCTTCAGAATAAGTCTTTGTATCTGGGTCGGCCAGGTGCTTCTGAAGGTCGATACCGTTAACTTTCAAGGCGCCAGCTTCTGCGATTGGCAGGCGTCCACCGTCAGGCTTAAGTTTTAAATACAATTCATCTAGAATCTGATAGTCTTCAGTCATAATTGCAAAATAGGCCGTTAAAAGATCGGCTTTATTTTCGTTAAGTCCACCAGTCTCGGTATCCCATGGCATAAATAATTGGCTCATTTTTTGTACCTTTCCTTAAAAGAATGTACGGAAATATCAGAATTACATCCTGGACATGCGTATCCTGTTACGACATCTCTATCGTAATTATCTCTTTCGTATTCATAGTATGACCATTGGTGATTGCAACTATTTACGATTTTCTCTCTTCGTTCATTAAAAATTTTATTCGCCGCTTTTTGTTCAGCATCTAGATCTTCAAGTTGAGCAAGAATTGGATGCTGTAGAGCATAAAGATTTCTTTTTTCTGTTTCTATTTGCTTTTGAAGAGCGGCTAACTGAGTTTGTTTTATCGCAATCTCTTTATCTAATTCACTCATTTTTTCACCTCTGATCTATCTAAGCACATCCACCCATCTCGGTTAGAGACATAAAGATATGCACCATCATCGCCTTTAATATGTTCATAAAACTTAGTTGCAGCAATTACATTTATGTCGCATTCTGGCAAATCGGCATAAGCTACGTGTAACGGCTTATCTTTTGGTTTGTAATTTGATGGTTGACATTTTTCCTTATTACAATTGCAATAATCAATATCTGATCTAGTAGAGTTTGGATCGCACCAGTCTTTGGCGGTACACGCTGTTAATAACAGAAATATAAATAAATATTTCATAAATTATTCCAGTCAATTGGCTCATGATTTGAAGAATTACATTCTTTTTGATTACAATAGCAATAATAAGCGTCAGATTTATCTCTATCGGCACATTCTTCTTTGGAACATCCGAATAAAAATAGTAAAGATATTAGAATATATTTCATTTTTTCTCCAAAAGAGCTTCAAATTCTTTCGTAAGGAAAGCGGCAGTTTCGCCTCCAACCTTAGCGATTAAATCATATACTAACTCAATTGGCACTTTTTTGCTAGCTCTTTTTTTAGGCTTCTCTTCTGTGCCTTTACGAGCTATATTTGCTAGGGTATCACATCTTTCATTGTGCTCATCGCCCGTATGGCCTTCAACCCAGCGCGTTTTAACGTTAAGTTTCCGCACAAGGTATTGGAGTTGCTCAAACTTATGCATTTTGGCTTTTTGTTTAAAACGATATGCGCCAGTTACCCAGCCAAGAACAATCTGGGAGTCAGAAACAAGTGTGATTTCATGTGTTCCAATTGGAATCTCTCCATCAATTCTCATTTTGAGAACTTTAGCTAGACCCTGTATGGCAGCTTCTAGCTCTGCGTCATTATTGGACGCTAAAGGCATGTATCCAGATCCTTCAGTGGCCTTTACGCCATCAAATACTACGACGTATCCGTAACCGCCAGGCTTACTAGCTATTGTAGCTGAGCCATCCGAATAGACCTCAATTTTCATTTTATTTTCTCGCATTCCCATCCATAGGACCATTCGTCCTTTTTACCTAGTTTAAAGCGTGCGTTACATTCTTCACAAGAAAATTCAGTATAATACGAGTCTATTTCACCATACATGCTGGTGCCAGCGTATTTTCTATTACACGAAGGGCAGTCAAAATGATTATGTATTACTTCATTACAATAATCGCAGCATATTTCTGGATAAAAGTCAATCTTCATTTAATACACCCTAGTCTTGACACGATAGCCGTGTTTTCCATTTACGGGTTTTAGCTTGTTACCTAAACGAATTAATTTTTTACCTAAAGATAATGCTTGTTTTGGGTTTAAATAAACAAGGCCAGCTTTAATAAGCGGATACCTATGGGTATCATCACTATTATGAATCCAGGCTGACCAACTGACTTCTACTTTTGTCTTTTCATTCTTCATCTACCATCTCATCTCTAAGCTTCTGAACAGATTCTTGAAACAAAGCCTCTACTTCTTCTTCTGAAATCATAAGAAGTCTAGCAATGGTAGCATTTTCAACACCATCACTATTTCTAGCTAAAAATTTAGCCAAAGAATTCGAGAACTTGGGCGCCCTAACGTAGTCTTCTTCAGTCAATACGCGTTGTTGTAATTCAGCTTTATTGTCCATTTCTAATATCTCTTTTCACTTTTTCTAATCGTTCTTCAATCATTTGGTCGAAAACCTTTTCTCCGTGAAACCACTTAATTAAGTGATAAGCTAGTAAATCAAATTTGCAAACTATAGTGTGATTCACGCCTTTATGGGAATACCGTATAGTGCTTTCATAATTGAGCCATTTACGCTTATATGGAGTCCAGTATACGACTACTGAATTATCTATTCCCATTTTTTCTCCCGAAATCTACGTAAACTACATTATTGACCGGATTATGTAAAAGATCAAATACTTTTTCATAATCCAATCTAGCTTTTTCGTAAACTGTTTCTGCTTGTCTTTCTACTTTTAAGACATTTTCTCGGTCTACTCGTAAAAAAGCTCGCCTAGTACGTGCGGTATTTAAGTTATCTCTTGCTTTTTTAAACTCAAAAATCATAACCGCAACATACTTTCTCTTAAGAACGCGCATATTCTCTTCTATATTGGCTTCAACCATAGTAAGAGTAGCAATATCTCTTTCTAATTGCTGTCTCTGTATTCTAATAGTGTTGAGTCTTACTTCTGCATCCAACAAAACATGGCTTGCCTTGTTGAGATCTTCTTGAGTTTTATCCATTTGTTAACCATTGAGCTTCCATGATCCATTGATTGAATTTATTATTTGGCGCTGTCCATTTCTGTACACAAGACAAGAGGCGTGAACCCAGCTGCTAGGTCCTTTATTATATCCAAGTCTAAGTAAAGATGTGGTTCCTACTTGAAACGCACCTTTAAAAATTCCAGGCGTATGGCTATGGCCAATTACGCAGCGAGCATAAGACTTAGCTAGACCTTTAATAGAACCTTTAGATCCATTTGCGGCTCTGTCGCCATGCGCTCCAAGATGGATTCCGCCAACAACATAGTCCTCATCGGCACTTAGCCATTTAATTTTAGACATATTTTTAGGAGGTCCATTTAACTCCAGGGCAGTCTTAAAGAAATCAAGCCTAATACCTTGCTTAGATGCTCTAATAATATCAGCAGCTAAAAGCGTGCCAAACTCTGCATTCTTAGGATCTTTGGCAAATTTGAACGGTCTAATCCAGCGATCAATAAAGTCGTCATGGTTAGATTTTACAACAATCGCAGATTTTACAGATTTAAGACCAAGAATACGATCAAACTCTTTGGAAGTAAGTGTTAATTCAGTCTCTAAAGAGTCGAGTCCTTTACGGATACGTTCTGCTCTAAGCATTATGTCGTGTTCTTCATGATGATTGATAGAAGCACCATTGAACATGTCGTGAAATACAACTTCCTGGATGCCCAATTGATTAATAACTTCAGTCCAAGCACCAACTGCTGAGTCGTCGTGTTCTCCAGCATGGTAATCGCCCATAACCAAAATAGGAGCGTC
>CAZRNW010000354.1:0-4516 GCA_964601535.1 uncultured Flavobacteriaceae bacterium | reverse complement strand
AGAATCGCCCTGGTCAACCAAAACAATTTCGTCTTTACCATGGAGGTCTTTAAAATATTGCAGCGACCAATTCTTAACGCAATCCCAATCTTTTGCTGCGCCTTCTAAAACTACAGGAATTCCTTTTTTTACATAATGATTTTTAAATTCTTCGAGGCTTAAATCTGTTCTGCGCTCGATGGGCATGATCCGGCCTTCGCCATGTTTCTTCATGGTTTCGGCGAGTTTATTATAATACTTTGAGCGGTCTTTGAATAATCTTTTCCTTCCGAAAAAATGGTCGCAGAACTGATAGATGCCATATTGAAAACGCTGACCAAAAGTTAAACTGCGGATAAAATCTCTGTGCTCCATAAAATAAAGGTAATAAAAAATATTATTCTGGAATAGAAACTTCGTGAAGCGTTCCTTTTTCCAACTGAACGCTTTTACCCATTGAGCTAAAAGTTAAATTATAAATAACTCTGAACTTTGTAACAGGCGCCTGATTATGATAAAGCTCGCCTTCAGAAGAACCATGAAGATGGTGGGGTGCCCTGAAATTAGCAAGAAAAGTTCCCTCACTTAACAATTTATTCCTGTTCTTGAAATATGTGCTGATGAATTCATAATACCCTTTCGTTTTAACAGAATCGTAATAATTCACACCAAAATCCCTGGTTAAATCCGCTGGTGAAACAATGCTGTCTTTTTTTAAGTCCCGGAACAATTTGTAATTATTCGTGTAACCAAAACCTGAAAGCGGAATGCAAGGCTTGCTTACCAAAAACAAAAAGCGGTCGTACTGAAACCATTGGTGATAAGGATTCATTTCATTTTTAGTGAGCTGATAAACTTTTCCGTTCTTATCCTCCACTTCATATGTAAAATACTGATTCGCGGGTGTGTCGTACCAGCCAATCATTAAGGGACGCAGCCAGACAAAAGCAAAGACAATTATTAATACAGAAGTCCCGAAAAACGTTTTGTATTTCAATTCCTCAACCACTAATTTATTTTTGGCTATGAGGTAAATTAAGATGGCGTCGATGGTCATCCATTTCCAGAACAACATGCTTCCGCAATAAAAAATACAAAGGTGCATGAAAAAAGAAGCGGTAAGAATAATCAGCGACAATCTTTTACTTCTCAATAAAAACACAGCTGAAAGTTCGGTGAGCAGAACAAGAATTTGTAAGGGGAAATGCCAATCATTCAAAAAATTCCAGATTGAAGTTATTGAAGAATTACTTGCATTCGCCATCCATCCGCGGAGATGAACGTTCAAAAATAAATCGGCCAGATTATTTTGCGTTAACCATTCGTAACCATGGGGCGATAGAAAAATCTTAGAGAGTCCGGTATAAAAATAATTAGCGGCAACAACGCACATCACCAGCCAAACGAATGAAAATTTAAATTCCTGAACAAAAGCTTTTATATAGCGGAAAGAAACGAAAAGAATTAAAATATCGAATAACAACCGCTTATCAAACAATTCAAAGCCTGCAACCGGATAATTAAATTGCGAACGGTAAACAAAAGCAAAGGCAATATACAAAGGTGTTAACAAAGGAAACCTCAGCAATGCAATAGTGAGAAGGATTAAAAGAATCCGGTCGAAATAAAAAGCTGAATCGAGATAATAGTTATAATTATAAGTTACCAATTCCCAAGTGAGCAAGAATGCTGAGGCGAAAACTAATAAACGTTCAGTGTTTTGATAAATGAATTGTTTAGCCAGAAAAGATTTCCTAAAAAACACCAATGGAAAATAAAGTATAATGAGTCCAAATAAAAAGATCGGATGCAATAATGAAGCTAATAAAATGGAGAAAGAATGATAAGGAACAAAGCTTAAAAAAGAGGGCGCTCTTTCACCGAATAAATGCTTATTGATAAGATTAAAATTAATCAGATAGCCATTGTAAAATACGAATAAGGAGGTGAGGCTTAATATTAAGAAAAGGAAAAGTACAAGAAATATTTTCCCGTAATGGGACCTGGATAATTTATTTAATTGCGATTTTATCAAGCCTCTTTAGTTTTAGGAACCATCAGCAACAACAGAAATCCTAAAATAAAATACGCAATCAAAGCTAAAACAGCGGGACGCATTCCGCCAACAGCTTCGCTAATTAAACCGAAAGACACGGTTCCGACAATCATGCCCAATTTTTCCATCACATCGTAAAAACTGAAAAAGCTGGTGTGGTCGTCGGTTTCCGGTAAAAATTTACTGTAGGTGCTTCTCGATAAAGCCTGAATTCCTCCCATCACAAAACCAACTAAAAATGCTACGAAATAAAACTGCACCGGCACTTCCACAACGAAATAGGTGAAGCAGCAAATAAATATCCAGATAAGGATAGCCACCATTAAAGCCTTCAGGTTTCCAAATTTTTTCGAGAGTTTTGAAAACACGAAGGAGCCTAAAATACCAACAAATTGAATAATGAGAATGCTGATGATTAAAGAAGTGGTCTTGCTTTTTTCATCCGGCCATACGATTTCATTGCGCGCAAACAAAACTGCGACAACCATTATAGTTTGCACACCCATGTTATAAAAAAAGTAGCTGTAAAGAAAGCGGCGCAATTGCTTTAAATGCACAACTTGCTTAGCCACTTTAATTAATTCTTTAAATCCTTTCATCAGCAAACCGCTTTTATCGGTGCCGTGCGGGGCGTGACTTTGATTAGGCAAACGCTTGAAAGTATATTGCGCAAAACCGATCCACCAGATACCTACAAACAAAAAACTGTATTTAGCAGGAATTTTAAAAACCATAATACTAATCAAGCAAAGAATCAATAACAAAGAACTCCCGAAATAACCTAAAGCAAATCCACGTGCGCTTACTTTATCCTGATTCTCGGTGCTTGCAATTTCAGGGAGATAAGAATTGTAGTAAACCAAACTTCCCCAAAAACCGATGGTAGCCGTAATAAAAGGAAGAAAACTTAATTCGATGTGATCTTTATTGAAGAAAAACAAACACATACACGATAAGGAACCGAGATAACAAAAGAATTGCAGGAATCTTTTTTTGTTTCCAAGATAATCTGCCACACCACTTAATATCGGGGCAATTAAAACAACAATAAATAATGCAAAAGCATAAACGAAAGAATAAATGTTATTGTTCTCAAAATTAATTCCGAAAAAAGAAACAGTGTGATTAATAATGTTACCAGCTTCATCTTTTGTGGAAGTCACCGCATCGTAAAAATTAGGAAATATGGCCGATGTAATTACCAATGGGAAAACGGAGTTCGCCCAGTCGTAAAAGGTCCATGCCTTTATTGTTTTTTCATCGTCCTTGATTAATTCCATATTTTCAGATTATTCGTTTGGGTTCGTTTTTACGATTTCAAATTCAACACGGCGGTTTTTTTGTTTGCCCTCATCGGTGTCGTTACTTGCAACAGGCTGTGAGCTGCCATAGCCTTTAAAATACATTTTGTTCTGAACTCCTTTTTTAATGAGGTATTCGAAAACTTCACGGGCGCGCAATTCAGATATTTTCTGATTTCTGTTACGGCTTCCGGTGTTATCGCTGTGGCCGTTAATCTGAATTTCCATTTTGGAATTACGGATAAGATATTGCGAAAGTTTATTTAACTCCTGATAAGACTCCGGCAGCAAATAATGTTTCCCTTCTTCAAAGAAAATATTCTTCAGAGCCACTTTCTCTCCTACTTTAATATCCTTTTTCACGGTTAACATGGAGTCTTCGTAATTCGGTTTTATGCTGCCAACGTATTCAATGGCCACTTTTTCTTCGGCTTCTTTAGCTTTATACAAACTCACCTCATCAACAAAATAATAGGCTTCCCTGAATCCTAATTTAAAAATATTGATGCGTATCAAATCCTTTTCAATCTTCGGAAAAAAATTCCCGATGGTGATGTATTTTTCACCGCCATCCGCTTTGTATTTTCCTTTAATAGTAAACCATTGATAATTATTAATGAAGCCGCCTTTTTTGCAAATGCTGTCGATAATACAACTTTTCACTGCATCACCCTGACTATGATAACCACCTTTTGTAAACAAAACCCCGAATGATTTCACGAGGGCGTTACTCCAATAGGCTAATCGGACATGCATTTCAAAATCATAAACGGTACCACGGTGAAGAGCTTCGGCCAAACGCACCTGAACAAATTCTTTATACCTTTTTTGAAATCTTAAACCTGCGTAACATTCGCTTTTGTACCCGCCTCGCATCGAACAAGTGTCCTTTTCAACAGGTGCCTGGTAAAAATCAACGGATGCAATTTGTGTCCAGGGTATCGCTTGACGAATGCTTCCTGATTTTTTCCGGTAGTTTTCGAAGCTGCCATTTGGTACCAGATTTTTCTGGACGGCAGTTAAGGTTTGTGCTTTTACAAAGCCCGAACTAAGAAGAGAAACCGCTAAAAAAAAGGATTTTAACCTATTCATACTAAAACAAATATAGTTTTTAAGCCGTTTAAGGATAAGAACTTTAATAATTGTTTTTAACATTTGTTTATTCAAAAAATAATGTATA
>CAZRNW010000353.1:0-4525 GCA_964601535.1 uncultured Flavobacteriaceae bacterium | reverse complement strand
ATTCTCTTCCAGATACAAATCGCGTAACAATTCGTCCAGCTCGTTCTCGTTTATGTGCTTATTGCTGTTCATCCTTTGCTAACACATTCGTTTACTTTTTCGGTCAGACTTTCCTTTGCGCGCATGTAATAAGTTTTCAATTGCTCAGTTGGTCGCTGAACATATTTGGAAATTTCTTCGTAGGAAAAATTTTGCGCTTTCATTAAAAGCAATACCCGTTTCCAATCGTCAATTTGTTCCAGAATTTTTTTCAGACAGCGCATGTAAATATTTTCGGGACCTTCTTCTTTTTTCTCGGTAGTTCCCATTTTGTCATTCAGTTCCACAGTCTCCACTTTTTTATTTTTTTGTTCTTTATAATGGTTCCGTAAATTATTTATGAATGTCTGAAAAATAAATCCGTTTAACTTACTTTCGCTTTCAAACGTGTATTTATCTATTACGTCCAGAATTTTATAAAGTGTTTTGTAAACTAAGTCCCAGGCTTCATCTTCACTTACTTTCCATTTATGAATGGCATAGCCGTACAGCTTTTTTCCGTAGCGTTCATATAATAAGGCAACCGCTTGTTTGTCTTTCTTCCTTATTTCTTTTGCCAAAGCAATCATGCAATTAAGTTACGGATTTATCCCGTTCTTTAAAAAGATGGACAGGCGATTGTTCTGAATTTTCTTTTCTTCGACCTATAGCGCTTATGGTAAACCTTACGGGGTGCTTTTATTTCGTATTTATAACTGATGGCAACGGCTTCTGAAGGTTTCAGATTAAATTTCCAGGTTAATAGACCTTCCTGTTTATCGTATTCTGCTTTTCCGATACCATAAACATTCATTTTTTCCTCATCATCTTTTTCAAATACCGGAACCTGATCCAGCATTTCAACATTCAATACTTCCTCGGATGCGTTTTTTAAGTTGATGTCCACAAAAATTTCTTCCAGTGTAGTATTTCCTGCTAATAAACGCTTATGGAAAATAGATTTTTCGTTGCGGTTACTCTGAATGTTTTTGTCTTTTCCTAAATACAGACTCAAAGTATCATCATCCGCATAAGTATCCAGAAATGTTTTTCCCATATAAGTTCCTGAATTATAAATGTTGGAAGTACCTGGAATTAAATTGTATTTATTCCAGTTCGGGATTTTAGCAATTAAAAAACCGAAAGGGTCCAGCTTTGGAATCAGTAAATAATTATAGTAAGCCGACATTTCATAAGAGCTGACATCAATTAAATAGGGCTTCGCATCAGTTGGAATGGTGTATTGATTGGCGATTTTATATTCGGTAATGGCATTCACCACTTCGATTTGTTTGAACTTCACATCGCCTTGGGGTTTTTCTTTTTCAGGTGCATCATTTAACGAAGGCACTGCAAAACCATTAATCGGATTCGCCGTTGATAATTTTATATTCACATCATTCCAGGCCACACCGCTTGCATTAAAAACATTTGCCCTGAATACAAATTGCAATGGCTGTTTCGGACCATCGTATTTAAAATCGTAAAGCGGCGCCCAACCTGCTTTCGGTGTCAGGAATTTAAAGTGAAATTTAATTGTTTTTTCTTCTTTGCTGTTCACAATCACTTTTATTTCGGAGCAATTATGCGAAGTCACATTTTCCATTTGCTTCAGGTGATTGTGAAAACGAGAAATACGGATGTCGATATCATCTTCCCGTTCTTTCAATTCATATAATTGCATAGTGAGTTCCAAATAGCGTTTATTAAAAAAGGCAGATGCTTTTTCAATTTCCGCTACCGCAACACCCTGCGTTGAAAGTCCGCCAATGGCTTCTCCTTTAAACAATAATCCTTTTTCTGCTTCAGCAACATCGCGTTTACATTTAATGAGTCCGAGTTCTTTTTTTAGTTTCATTATGCTGTCGTTGTAACGTGAAATCATTTCGCTGTTGTTTTTCCTTTCCTTCACATAATTAATCCGCTCTGAAACTGTGACAATATTTATTCCCGCTGCAGAAACATTAATTGAATTCGCAACAATAAAAGGAGTTAGCTCTGTAAATACAATAGCCGATTTCCCTTTCGGGACTAAAATTTCTTTTTCACAGCTGACCTCAGCCGCTGAAGTGTAAATGGTGACATCTGTGATTTTTGCCACGGCTTCCGTTTCTTTTTGTCCGGATACCAGTTGCGGTATTAATAAGGACAGCATAATTATTTTTTTCATATTGGTTATTTTTAAAATTTAAAAGCTCGGACAACTGATTAATCTGTATTTCGGTGCTCTTGTTTTACAGGCGAATTGTATTTGCAAAGAAATTTCATGCGAGCCGGCGGTGTTGCCTGCTAATTTGGAAATGGTCACATCGTAACTGTATCCCACTTTCAAAAATTTATTTTGTAATCCTACTAAAGCAATTACCGCGTCGTTGTTTCTGTACCAGAGTCCCGCTACGAAAAAATCTTTTTTGTAATAGATGCCTAAATTAATTTGCATGAATTTTTGTTGTGCCTGAATTAAAATATTGGGAGAAACATGACTGGCGCCGCCTTTTTCCAAATCAATAATAGCACCACCGTGAATGGTGAATTTGGCTGGAAGTTTGGAAACGCCGAGTAAACCTTCATCCGGTTGCGTTAAATGATTCGCCGCAACACCAAAAAAATAATGTTTACTGTATCCTAAAATTCCTGCAGAAAAATCTGCATTGCGTTTTGTTTGCGCGGGAACAATTTCATTCGTATTCCACACAAAACCCCGGCGCGGGTCAATCATATCCCCGAAATTTAATTTGGTACGGTCTAATGTTTTTTGAAAATAAGTTGCTTGCAATGCGGCGTTGATTGAAAATTTCCGTGACACTTTAATATTATAAGCGTACATAAAACCCGCTGTCGTAGTTTTTAAAGTGCCGCGCGCCTGATCATCTGTGGTGACTAAAATTCCAATTCCTCCCGCCATTGCTTTTACGTATCTGTCGTACGAAGCGCTGTAAGAAACATAAGTACCTGAAAGATTCGGCCACTGATTGCGGTAATTCATACAAACGCGCGGGCAAAAATTTGAACCTGCAAAAGCGGGATTTAAATAAAGCGGATTCGCATAAAATTGCGTGAACTGCAAATCTTGTCCGCATAAATTAAATGCAGAAACAAAAATCATCAGCGTATATAAAAAAGCCTTCATCATCTCCCTTTTATATACTGTAACAAAAACAAGTAACAGTTTTTTGAATTATTGCGGATTTTTCTTTGGAACATTGTGAGGGGCAGGGGTTTAAAATTAGATTCCGGGATTTTATTGGGTTGTTGTATGAACTCCTCCGTACGATTTTAACTCTCCGATTAATTCCCCCGTACGATTTTAACTCTTCGATTAATTCCCCCGTCCTATTTTAACTCTCCAATTAACTCCCCCGTCCGCCACCGGCGGACCAGCCCCTCTTGAAGAGGGGAAAAATTTTGTACTTATAAGTACCGCTGTTTTCTCCCTCTTAAAGAGGGAGCACCGCGAGCTTGCCTCGCGGGTGGGAGTTTATTCCGTAACTGAAAATCGACATAACCTGTAACTTTTCCCTACCTTACACCGTCTCATTCCAAATTACCCTTATGCGCATTATCTGTCTTTACTTTTTTCTGTTCTTTTTTATTTCAGTCCATTCCCAAAACATTATCAAATGCAAAGTATTGGATAGTGCAAGTAAAGCACCCGTTCAATTTGCCAATGCGGGAATTGTTTCAAAAGCTTTTGGTACGGTGACGGATGATAAAGGGGAATTTACTTTAAACGTGCCTGATAGTTTAATGCATGAGAAAATCAGAATCTCCATTCTTGGCTATAAATCAAAAGACATTTCTTTAAAGAAACTCATCAGCACATCTGTTGTTTATTTACCGGAAGCGTCTTACAATTTATCGGAAGTTGCGGTGAAACCAAAAAAGACCAAACACAAAGTTCTCGGCAATGAAACAACATCAAAAGCCGCGACCTGTGGTTTTACTTCGAATAAACTTGGGTGTGAAATGGGTGTGAAATTAAATATCAAACACAAAGAAACACAGCTCAAAAAATTATCATTCAACATTGTGAAAAATGTATACGACAGTTTGATTTTCCGTGTGAACATTTATAAAAAAGATAAGGAAGGCAATCCGGGAGAAAATCTCCTTACTAAAAGTTTATTCGTCACGCCAACATCAAAAACAGGATTGGTGGAAGTTGATCTTTCGAAATTATATTTGTTTGTGGATGATGATGTTTTTATTTCTTTGGAATGGATCAAAGATTTTGGCGATACAAAAGGACTTTATTTTTCCTGTCAGCTCTTCGGCGGCACCTGGTACCGCATGGCTAGTCAGGATAAATGGGAGCATGTCGCTGCGGTGGGGGTTGGTTTGTTTGTGGATGTTGAATACTGATTTTCGTTTTATTAGCAAGGTAATGGAACGGTTTTGGATAGGCTTTCTGGTTTAGATTGGCGGCTGAATTCAATTTGGATTTCCTCTAGTCACTTTTTGTCTTGACACAAAAAGTAACCAAAAAGTCAAGAACGAAACGATATAC
>CAZRNW010000352.1:0-4541 GCA_964601535.1 uncultured Flavobacteriaceae bacterium | reverse complement strand
GTTTTAATTGTGCGTTAGCGCAAAAAAACGAAATGAACGCGAAATAAATAAAAAAATGTTTCACAAATATTTAAAGCAATTACTGCTTAATAATTTTTGTGTAATGTACGGAATTTTTACCTTCTAATAACCGTACAAAATAAACCCCATTTGGTTCTTTCTCTAAACTTAGTTTAGTTGTTAATTCAGTTAATGTTTGTTGTTTTACCAGTTGACCGATTGCGTTGTAAATTTCGATGGTTGTGTTTTCGGTTAATTGGTTGAGTGAAATGGTGAAGTCGTGGGAAGTTGGGTTTGGATAAACATAAACTTCATAATTATTATTTGTATTTAACTCGCTAAAGCCGGAACCTAACGCATTAAATTTTACAAGAAAAGCATCTGAGGTTCCTCCGCCATTTGTTGATTGATGACTACCTGCTGTAGCTATAATCGTTCCTGTATTTGTATCTGAAATTCCTGCAATGAACATATTGCCTGCTGCATCAAACGAACAACCTCTCATATAATCTGTTCCTGCATCACCATAATAGGTTCCCCACTGAATAACTCCCGCCGAATTAAATTGTACTATAAATCCATCAGCTGTTCCGCCACCATAATTTGGCTGGTAACTTCCAACAGTTCCAAGTCCGACAGTAGAGCTTGTAAATCCTGACATAATTACGTTACCGCTAGCATCAACAGTACAACCGTAACCTAATTCATTTCCGGGTCCACCGTAGTATGTACCCCATTGACGAACTCCTGACGAATTAAATTTTGCAACAAACGCATCTAGCACTCCTGCATTGGATGGTTGATAACTTCCAATTGTTGCTATCTCAGTACCTGTATTAGACATTGCATAACCAACAATGTAGATGTCACCAGTCGCGTTCTTTGCACAATAAAATGCTTCATCAGGACTATTTCCTCCATAATACGTCGCCCATTGACGAACACCTGAGGAATTGAATTTTACAAGGAATCCATCTTGCGATGGACCTGCTCCTAAAGTTGGTTGATGACTTCCGGGTGTTGCTATAGCTGTACCTGTATTTGTATCGGTTTTCCCGACAAAATATACACTTGTTGTTCCATCGGTAACACAACCATAGGCATGATCTAATCCCATACCTCCATAATAAGTACCCCATTGACGAACACCGCCGGAATTAAACTTGACGATAAATCCATCAGTAGATCCACCACTAAATGTTGATTGATGGCTGCTTGCTGTTGCGATACCATTGTTTGAATCTGTGTGTCCGGTTAAATAAACATTCCCGCTTACATCAGTGGCACATTGCCATCCTTGATCTGCTGATGTTCCGCCATAGTAAGTTCCCCATTGACGAATTCCCGAAGAATTAAATTTTGCTAAAAAAGCATCTGTAATTCCGCCATATGTAGTTTGATGAGCGCCCGCTGTTGCTATCACTGAACCGGTGCCTGAATTTGAGTATCCTGCAATAAATAAATTACCTGAAGCATCAATGGCGCAACCGTAAGCCCGGTCATCTCCTGTTCCGCCATAATAAGTTCCCCATTGCCGAACACCTGATGAATTAAATTTTACAAAAAATGCATCAGAGCTTCCTCCTAAAATCGTTTGATGACTACCAATAGTTGCAATTACAGTTCCGGAATTTGAATCGGTAAAGCCTGCCATATATACATTGCCGGTTGCATCAGTAACATTACTATAACCTTCTTCTAATCCTGTGCCTCCATAATAAGTACCCCATGCCCTTGTTAATGGATCGATAACTAAACTTAGTGAAGGGTTATAATTTTTGATTTCAAAGCTAATGATGTTGTTGTTAAGAATCCATTTTGATTCAAGTTGTTTTCCATTCTGGTAAACCAAAGGAGTTCCTTCAATGATTTTACCCAATGGTGTAGTAATAATTAATTCGCCGGTTTTATTTAATTCGATTTTCTCTGCCCCTTCAATTCCTAATTGTATTTGTTTATAATCTGAATTTGCTTTTACTAAATAATCATATTTTAATTGTCCTTCTTTATTATAATAATGCAAATCAATTCCATTATAAATATTTTTGTACATAATGTCAGAATAAGACCGGACATTAGTTGCACCATTCGGGCAGACTTCATTATAGTAATTGTTGTATCCATCCAAAGCATTTCCCTTCTCAATAAAAACATTATCGTTTATATTAAGCCAATCTACATCGATCCTGTAAATTGAAATTTTATCTGAGGCTTTGGATTTTGTCAACAATTGCGATTGGTGAGTATCAATTTCTTTCCAGCTTAAAGTTTTAGATAATTGATAACTGATTCCCGTTTTTTTCAAATGGAAAGCCATTGGTCCGGCTAGCCCTGAAAACAAAACATCTGCTCTTGGATGGCTGTATTGGTCACTTACCTGACCTTTATTTTCTATAAATTTAATTTTGTTATTAGGAGTTGTTGCAATAGTTGAATTGCACACTAATAATAACCCAGATAAAATAGTAATTAACTTCATATTTTTATTGTTTTACAATTTTCGAAAAATAAACAGAGTTTCCATTATCTATTATTCTTATGAAGTAAACTCCCGGTGCGTTTTCCTTCAAATGTATTTTTGTTTGGAAATCGGTTAGCGTTTCCTGTTTTATTAGTTGTCCTATGGTATTATAAATTTCAACAAAAGTACTTTCACTTAATTTATTTAATATGATAGTAAATTCGCCATTTGTCGGATTTGGATTAATTCCAACACCTGATAACTTATTTTCTGTTATGCCTGCGCATGTGCTCACGGATTGTGTAATGGTTGCGGTATAAGAACAGCCGGGGCCACTATTTCCAACCACGCTATAACTTGTTGTTACGCTAGGAGAAACTGCAATAACCGAATTTGTTGCGCTTGTACTCCATGAAAACGTATTCGCTCCACTTGCTGTTAAGCTTGCTGTTTGACCAACACACAATACAGAATTGGAACTAACCACTGTAACTGTTGGATTTGGGTTTACAGTTATACTAAGCGTTTGTACGACAGTCGAAGTTCCGCAAGCATTGTAAGGCTGAACCTGAATTGTTCCTGAACCCCCGTAGAAATATATATCATAAGTATTCATTGTTGCACCTCCGGTAAATGTAGAAGCAGAGGTCCAATTATAACCAGATGCTCCGGTAACCGGCGCAATTGTATATGTTTGAAATGATGTATTGGTACAAACCTGAGTTGGCCCTGTAATGGCCGAAACCGTTCCGGTTGGTGAAGCGGTACAGTAACCATATTTCGCAACAAAACCATGATTGAATCCGGAGCTTGAAGGAGCCCAGGCAATACCCGGACTTGGATCAAAATCAAATTTGTAAGTATTTACACTAAGGTCTGTACCTCCCATAATAATTTCATTATTCGAATTAAAGGTCACGCATTCTGCACGATTGCCTGCATCGGGCATAGAACCAAATGCATAAGCTATTACATATCCAGATGAATTATAAACTCCCATAAAAAGATCAGATGCACAACAAGTGCTTGTTGGAGGTACCATGGTCATCGTTGCAACGCCCGGACCAATATCTGCATCAATTGCTGCTGTAAAGCCTCCAACCACAGCAAGATTACCTGCAGTATTCAAATCAAGATTGGCAACCCATCCGGCGGGCGGTATAGAGTTAAAATTTAAAGCATAACCAAATTGTAAAACACGGCTTGTATCATAAGAGAACATGCCATGCATGGTTGGACCTGATGAAGATAAATTAAATGTTGAAGCACCGAGATCAACATCCATAGTTGGACTGTTAAAGTAGGCAATGAGGTTTATTTTGTTTTTCTCTTTTTCCATTTTATATAGGGATTCTGCTCCGGTTCCGCCAATGCTATTTGCCCACTTAAAATTAAAAGTGGAATCATAACGCGCTAAGTACAAATCAGAACTTCCCTGAGGAGTTAAAATGTAAGAAGTAGCTTTGGGGTCAAAATCAACTGCAGTGTTCGAATATGTTCCGGCAATAATGAACTTATCACTACCGTCATTTATAATATTCATTCCGTATTCGGTATTTGCACTTCCGATATTATAAGCTCTTATAAATTGTCCCGCTGAACTGTATTTGGCAATAAATATATCAGTAGAACCATTCGAGGTAACAGTATTGGTAGTTGTGCTCCAATCGAGATCAACTGAACCTGTAAAAGAACCAACGGTATAAATATTTCCTTGTGAATCAAAAGCCAGATCGCTGATCGTTTCTTTTGTGAGGAAGACATATATGAGAACGCCGGTTGGCGAGTATTTTGCTATAAAATCATTTGAACCGGGAGCACCAACTGTATAAGTTCCAAAAGTACCATCGAAATCCATTACTGTAGGAGAGCCATTAATATTTCCTGTAATATATAAATTACCGGAATCATCTGTTTTTAAAACCCTGCAATATGGATAAGTAAAACCCATGCCGGGATCTTCAAGAGTTAAATTATAGAAAGGGTTACCATTAACAATGTTCTTTTTTTCAATTAATAATTGCGGCTTTGATAAATACCCTTGCGTTGCTGAATAAATATTACCTTTTTCGTCGTCGTA
>CAZRNW010000351.1:0-4574 GCA_964601535.1 uncultured Flavobacteriaceae bacterium | reverse complement strand
AAACTGACTCCTAATAATCTTTCTTCTTCACAATTCTTTTTCCATTCTTTTGATAAATAGGGAAAATATGTAAACGTGGACTGAATAGCTCCAATCCATGTAGCAGTTTCGATTTTTTCTAATAAATCATCAATATCATCATTTGCTCTAATAACTACTTCTGATAAATTACAAAATTGTTTATCTCGTAATAGAATTTCGCCGCATTGACCTGTAATTACTCCGTTAAAAATACCCAGGTGTCGTTTTTCTTCATTAAAACAATAGACTATTTCGGCATCCTCACTTTGTTCAATATTAACAATTGTAACAAATTGACTCGCATCTCTTTGTGGATTTTTATTAAATTTCATTCTTACACAAGACAATCCTAGTTTTTTAAGTTCTTGCATTTGCATTGCACCAATGCATAATCTAAATGATTCTTGACAGTAAAACTCCTTTTGTCCACCATGACCGTCCGGCATTAATCTGTATCCTTCAGAATTTGCGAACAATAATTTACATTGTATACCTATTGTTGATAAAAGTTTTTGAATATCAGATAAAAATTGTTTATTAACTGACACTAGTTGTAGGCCACCTTCTTTCAATTCAGTTCCGTCTCCATCAAATAAACCCGATAACCAATCAAGTTTAGATTTTAAGTTATAATTAATAGGTACAAAATTTTTACTAAATAATTCTTTTTCATGATAAAAAGATGCTCTTTTTTTATCCTTAGAATATTTAATTCTTCCGCCAAAACCTCTCAAACGTTCATCTAAACAAACAAATTTAGGTTCATATATATATATAAATTTATAACCATCCATTCCCTCGGCAGAATGGAAACCTTGTAAATATGAATTCTCAAGAATTTTTCCGTGTTCAATAATTGGAAATTTATGTTTAATTAATTTCATCCCTTCTTCAAGATCTTGAGCTTTAACAATTTCTGATTTCCCTGAATATCCTTGTGTTATATGAAATTTATGGTAAGGAGTACATTTTAACTGTCGTCCGTCACTAAATGTAATATTTAATATACTTTGATTATAGCCTGTAATTTTAGGAGTAACTTTACTCCATTCATATCCGTTCCATATGTCTATTTCTTTATTAACTACTTCATCGATTCTGATATATCCATTGTCAGTTAAAATTTCTGTATCTCCAGTTACACAAGGATTTGTTCCTAAGATTAATGTTCCATTTCTCCTTTTCGGAGAGTTATTAACTGCTGAATATAAATTTACTATACCTCTTTCTCCGGTCCCACTTGATGCAAGTGAAGACCATTCTTTTAGAAAATCTACTGCATTTGGTTTTTCATAATATACAGCACTATTATTTGCCATATACCGTCTAGGAGGAAATGGCCAATTTTTTGCACTACGCATCATTTCGTCATCTAAATCTGAAAGACTAATTTCACTAGAACGTCTAACTCCGGCTACAATTACTGCTTCAGCAATTTGATTTAAAATATCATGACACTCAATTGAATATAATTTACGACCTTGAGCTTTATGGAAAGTTTCTCTAATAAAACTGTGTAAAATAATTAATGGTCCCGACCCCGAAGCTCGACCTCCCATAGTAAGTAATTTAGCGCCCTTTGGTCGAATCAATGAATAATCAAAATCAACATCAATTCCTTGATATAAATTTTCTATCAATATTGAAAGACTTTGAGCCCATCCTTTTTTACTATCAGGAATAATATGTTTTATCTTATCCTTAAAAGAATCTAATATAGAAATATTTGGTAATTGGTCTATATATTTTTTTTCAACACTAAATCCATATCCTGTCCCGCATAAAAGAATATAAAAGGCTTCAGAAAATGATTGAATATTACTAATTGTTTGAAATGAACAATTATACATTGTTGTATTATCAAACTTAGCTGCTGGACCCGCTGACCATAATGCTCTCATTGAAGGCATTACGTCAAAATTAAGAATTTTTTCTTCCATTTTTCGTAAAACTTTGTCTGGAATTAAATTTCCTCTTTCTTCTTTAATAAATTTTAAATATCTTTGGACGGTTTCTGGCCAATATTCTCTTCGTTTTTTATCTTCTAGCCATCTAGAATACGTTCTGGTATAAACAAATTCTGCAGCAACATTTGGAAACATTTTTGTACCTCAATCGTTGAATAATTTAAGATGTTTTACTACGGATTTAATCCATAATAAAAATTCATTTTGTGTCATGTTATGTTTTGCTATATTACAAATTTTACAACAAGAAACTATATTATCTAAAGTATAACCTTTTAGACTATCAATTCTATCTAAACCGCTATATTTATATGCTTCGTGTTGTTTAGAAATTTCACTTCTATCATGATGTGATATATGAATATTTGATGGAAATTGATTACAATAAAAACAATTCTTTTGTGTATATAAATAGAATTCATCTTTTGTTAAAGAAAATTCTCTATAATATTTTTTAGCTCTTTTTTTATATTCATTATAAAGATCATTTAAACCAGCATGTCCTTGTTTTTTTCTGGCTTTATCTATTTTATAGCATCCACAAGATTTTGTTTCACCTTTTGACAAGGAAGTTCCCATAGTTATATGTTCTTTTCCGCAATCACAAATACATTTCCATTGACTAAATTGTGAATTACCGATACTTTTATTAGCTACACGACTAATAACTGTTAATCTTCCAAATTTTTTATTTATTAAATTTAAAACTTTAGGCATAACTATGATTTAACTTGATATGGATAAGTTGAGGGATACTCAATCTTTATCTCTATTCCTTTCTTTTGTAACATTTCTTGTGTAGCACTTAAAACTGCCTTACCCCAGAATGCATCCGAGGTAAGGTTAAAAATATTTTCATTATTGTATAATCGTAACGCAGTTTCTTTTAGTTCTTCAAGTTCTTCCTGTGTTACATTGATATTCATTATAAACCCGCTTTATTAAGCAATTTACTTCCTGCTGGAGTTTGAGCTAGTCCCTCGAGCATAGAACCAATTTTTGTTCCACCTGTTGAGGAAAATAAACCCATAACATTATCGGCTCCTGTTACAACATCTCCTGTATTGGAAATAATTTTAACATCCGCTTTTGTAAGGGCTTTAGCTTGTTCAATACCAACAGCCTGAGTAGCTTCAACTTGTTTAACAGTAATAAGATATTTTTGATATGCTTCATTACTACCAATTTCTTTAGCCAAAGTTGTTTGAGCTTCAACAGGAGCAAGTAACATAGCTTTTTCTGCACTAGCTTTAGCATCACCTTCTGCGGCAATACCTGCTGCTTCACGTTTTTTAGCTTCAAGTTGGCCATCAGCAAGGGCAATCGCAACTGTTTTTGTTGCTTCAGCATTTACAACCTGGACTTCACGATCAATTTCGGCTTTTCTAAGAGATTCAACTTTAAGAACCGACATCTCTTTTTCTTTTGTGGTCCGTTTTTGCTCCATAATAGATTGATTTGCTACTTGAGTTGCCAATTCAACTTCTCGTTGATTTTCAACTTTACGAAGACCAACACTTTGAGCCGCAATCTGCTCTTGTAGAAGTACCTTTTGATTTGCTTCAATTTCGGCGACTTTAGCAATTTGCATATTTTGAGCAACTTCACGACGAGATTCCATTTCAATATGTGATTTTTTCTTTTCCATAATATTATGAATAACTTTAGAATCTTTGGCATCACGAATATCCATCAATTCAATGCTTTTTACGGTTGTAACGCCCCAAGATGCTAATTGACCGTCTACTTCTTTAGTAAATTCATGTCCGAATTTGGAACGACCTTGCATAATCTCTTCAATCTCGTTACTAGCTAAAATTGTACGAGCTGCACCTTGGACAATAGCTTTTAGTTGATTATGTAATTCCGTAAACGAAAGTACACGTTGAGCTGCGATATTACTATCTGCAATTCTAAAAAATGCTTTAATATCTATAACAAAAGGTAAACGACCTTTATCGTATGCTTCATATGCCACTAAATCAAGATCAAATACACTTACAGGGAGTACAACTTTCGTGACTCCAATAACAGGAAGAAATGAAGGCCATTGATAATAAACTCCACCATTTTCAGTATCTTTTCCATAACTAGTTGTTTTTTTAGCTGATTGAACAATATGAACTTCGTTTGTGGGGACCACGCGACGAAGGAAAAATGAAACTACTATTGACATAGCTCCTAAAGCACCCAAAGCACCTAGTAACAATAAATATCCAGTCATTTTTTATCTCCTTTTTTAGATTTCTTAATATAAAACGATTTTTTATTATATAATTTTAATAAGCCTAACATCTCAAGAAAATCTTTATCCATCATTAAAGCAACTTCTTCTGAATTCAAATGAAAATTGTCTTGTACAATAGATCTCAAGTTGTTTAATAAAACAATATCAAAGTTGCTTTCAAATGCTTTCTTAAAGGGTCCCGAAAGTTTTGCTTCTTTTTCCAAGAATTTAGCCATTTTTGGAGTGATGTCATTTATTATAGTTTCTTGGTTCGTTTCGAGAAACGACGTCATATCCATAACTTTTGTTACAATTTCAAAAGGAACATTAATATCTAATTTTCGTTTTTTCTTCATTAA
>CAZRNW010000350.1:0-4576 GCA_964601535.1 uncultured Flavobacteriaceae bacterium | reverse complement strand
ATAAATTTGATCGTTGTCTTACAGCTGATTGTCTCAATGAAATTGAAAATACTATTCATGATGTAAAATATTCTTTCTTTTCTTCTCATTTGAAAATATTTCATTTTAGTTGGAAGATCAAATCGAACAACAAAAAACTCGATTTTTTACATTACATACTCAATTAGGACATCTTTATGAACGTTTGGGAAAAGATTATTGTTTAGCTTATCAAACTGGTAGTGAAAATATTACTGCATTTGTTGTTAAACAAGTAAAAATCGGGGAAATTTAAAGGAGAAAATGATCAGTATTGAATGATTTTTAGCTTGAACATTTAAATAAACAATAATGGTATTCCTGAACTTTAAACTATTAGCAGCCTTCAAAATATTTTCAGGAACTTCAGGTAAACGGGCAACCATTAAAGATAAAGGCATCGATGAAATAATATGGTCATATTCTCTGATACTGCCGTCTTCCATTTCAAGCGCACAAGCGGTTCCGTTTTTTGTGATAACTCTTTTTACAGGAGTTTTCAGATTTACACTTCCGCCTTTACTTTTTACAAAAGAAGCCATGCGTTCATACACCATACCGGTGCCGCCGTGCGGATAAGCAAACTGATCAACAAGTGTTTTGTGTTTTCCGCTATTACCGAACAATGCAGTTTTAATGGCTTCACCCAAACTGAATTTTTTAATACGTTGTGCGGCGAAATCAGCATCTAAAACATTACACGGAATGCCCCAGAGTTTTTCTGTGTAAGTTTTAAAAAAAATCTCGTAAAGTTTTTTACCGAAGCGATTGGTTACCCACCCTTCAAATGTGCTGATATCTTTTGTTGGTGAAATTTTTTCGAGTCCGTAATAAAACATACAGGCGGCGGCTCTGAAAATGCCCATGTTAGTTAAAGCATTGATGGCTTTAATCGGATAATTAAAAAACTTTTTGTTGTAATAAATCCGGGTGAGCCTGTCAACCATTTCATAATCCTGTCCAACCACTTCGAGCCAAAGTTCATTTACGCGGGTATCATTGCTGAAAAAACGGTGCGGACCAATATCAACTCTTTGATTCCATAAATCGATTGTTTTGGACATACCGCCAACTGAAGGGCCTGCTTCGAACACTTCAACGTCTTTTATTTTTTTTGAGAGCTCGTAAGCAGCTGTCATTCCGGCCGGACCGGCACCTATAATTGCAACTTTCATTTATTCTAAGTCAGTACTAATATCCTAAAAACAATTCCCTGTTTAACTATTGTGTTAATTGAATTAATTATCTAATTTGTCGTAGCCCGGTAATTTAATGTTTCCACTACCATCATACTATTTCCTTCAAAATATACTTTAAAAGTAAAGTTTTTTTCAAGATAATCCTTTATAGCGGGGTGTGTAAACAGGTAAACTTGCCCGGGTTTCATGGTAATATTTCCCGCAACATCCCGCGAAGTTATTTCATAACCGTATTTATCGTTGTATAACATCTTGTAAAAAATGGCATGTCCATTGTAAGTCGTATACAACAATTCCATTTTTTTTGGAACATTATGAAGTTTATTATACTGCCTGAGTGCCATACCGAAATTTACATCATGCCATCCTTCATGCTTGATTAAGTTTTGTTGAATTTGGGAATAATAAGGAGCAGCAAACATACAGCAGACGAATAGTACCTTAACAGCAATTCCCCTGCCGGTTGAAAGTCTATCGGAGGGCAACATCGCTTTTAATGCTAAAGCCAAAAAGATACTCATCATTGGTATAAGAGGCGCGTCGTACCATTCAAGTTTGGTTTTTGAAAAAGAGATGATAAGAAAAAAAGTAAGCATTGAAATCAGCCAGATAGTACTTTTTTTACGGAATTCGTTATCCTTTGGCAGCAATAGTAAAACGAATGCAGCTATTGGAACCAAATACAAAAAGTAAGTAAAGTGTTTATCACTCAACCAGGTTAAATAAAAATTGAAAGGATGATCGTGAATAGCGTCCTGTGTATACCAGCGCCCGATTTCGCTTTGCAACATAAAACTTATGTAGCCGGGCGTTTTAAGCTCGCGGAAACCATAGTACAAAACAATGAGTAAAAGAACAGAAAAAAAACAGTAATAAACCTGTTTGGTTTTGAAAATGTATTTCAATTTGTTTCTAATCGTGGCATAAATAATAAAGGCAGGTGCAACTAATAAACAAGCTATTCCTTTTGTAAAAAAACCAAAAAGAACAAATGTGCTGAAAACGAGAAGGTATTTAATTTTTTTATCCTCATATTCTATAAACTTGTCGAAATAAATAATGGAGCCTGTAACGAAAAAAATTAAAACCGAATCCAAATCACCATTGCGCACAACGTGATAGCCTATGTAGCCTTTTGCTGTAACCAGAAACAGCACTGCGTAAAAAGCGAAGTCGAGACCCAGATTTTCTTTTCTGGCATAGCGAATGATTAACAGCACCACTCCCATCGCTGCTAAACCGGAAGGAAGTCTCACGGCTAATTCGCCGGGACCAAAAATCTTCATGCAAATGACCTGCAAGTAGCAAACAAAGGGAGGGTTTGTAGCGAACATTTCTGGAATGCCATCGTAATATTTTACAAGATAATTGCCATTTAAATACATTTCATAGGCATTCACTGCATAAGTGCCCTCATCCCATAAAACAATTTGTTGAGCATCAAGATTTAAAAAGATGGCAAAACCGGCCGAAACAAGCAATAAAAGTATAGCCAAATTTTTAAGCGTAAAATATTTCACCTTATATGATGATTAACCGGATTAAATTGTCATTTCAGGAATATTTCCTTCAATTATTAGTTTACCGGCAGTAGCATTTTTTATTTGCTCAACTGAAATTCCAGGAGCTCGTTCCAGTAACTTAAATCCGCCTGAAGGCAAAATATCATAAACGCCTAATTCGGTAACTACTTTTTTAATACAATGAACACCTGTTAATGGTAGAGAACATTTAGATAATAATTTTGATTCACCTGCTTTATTTACCTGTTGCATGGCAACGATAATATTTTTTGCTGAAGCAACTAAATCCATTGCACCACCCATTCCTTTCACCATTTTTCCGGGAATTTTCCAATTGGCGATATCACCATTTTCGCTCACTTCCATCGCACCTAAAATAGTCAAATCAACTTTTTGCGCACGGATCATACCGAAACTCATTGCAGAGTCAAAAATTGAGGAACCGTTTAACAAAGTTACAGTTTGCTTGCCGGCGTTAATCAAATCAGCATCTTCTTCACCTTCAAAAGGAAAAGGGCCCATGCCTAAAATTCCGTTTTCGGATTGTAATTCTACATTAATTCCTTCTGGAATATAATTCGCCACAAGAGTTGGTATGCCAATCCCTAAATTAACGTACATACCGTCTTTAACCTCACGGGCAATGCGTTTTGCTATTCCGTTTTTATCGAGCATAATTTTATTCTCTTGTAATTCTTACCGTTAAATCGTCAACATCAAAAAATCCTTTACCTGCGAATTTTCTAGAAAATATCTGAAGATTTTTCGAGCGCTGGTTATTGACTTTTTGTTCAATAATCAAACTATCTTTAAAGGGAGTCCAGCTGTTAAGTTGTTTAATATGTTGTCCTGAATATAGTTCCCCCCAATAATAAATTGAATCTGCATTACCATGAAGCGAAACCGCAATGGAGCTGTTGATGCTTTCGCTTTCCCTGATTTTCCCGCTGATGATAACTTTAAGATCAGTATCCTTAAGGGAATCCGGCAGGAAAAAATCGACACCAATACCATAAACGAGTACACTGTCAATTCTTGAATATTTATTAGATGGGTTATTTTCATCTGTAACCAAACTTCCTACTTGCCCCTGAAGCACTTCTCCATTCAGGTAAAAAACAACTTCCTTTTTAGAAGTGTCTTCAAATTCGGATTCGCAAGAAGATAAGATGAGACATAAAAACAAAATAGAGATTGTTTTTGTAATGGCCGATTTATTATTTTTCATAGTCAATTAAAATTATTTTTTCCTTACTGTTCTTTGTTCAATTCGCTTTTCATATTTCTCGCCCTGAAAAATGCGGTGTACATAAATTCCCGGTGTGTGGATGTGATCAGGATTTAATTCGCCGGCAGGCACCAAATGCTCAACTTCTGCAATGGTGATTTTTCCAGCCATGGCCATCATAGGATTAAAGTTTCTTGCTGTTGAACGGTAAATTAAATTTCCGGCTGTATCACCTTTCCACGCTTTCACAATCGCAAAATCCGAATCAAAAGCATGCTCCATTAAATAATCTTTTTCTACACCGTTGAATTTAAACTTGCGCACTTCTTTTCCCTGAGCAATTTCAGTTCCTACACCTGCTGGTGTAAATACAACCGGCATTCCGTAACCTGCAGCCATACAACGTGTAGCTAATGTACCTTGCGGAATTAAATCTACTTCCAACTCCCCACTCAACATCTGTCTTTCAAACTCTGCATTCTCCCCAACATAACTCGAAATCATTTTTTTAACCTGACGCGTTTGCAATAATAATCCCAAACCAAAATCATCAACACCGGCATTATTACTAATACAGGTTAATCCTTTCACGCCTTTTCTTACTAAAG
>CAZRNW010000349.1:0-4582 GCA_964601535.1 uncultured Flavobacteriaceae bacterium | reverse complement strand
AAGCACCCAACTCACAAACTCAACTGTGCTGATTACCCAGGATGCACAGTATACTAAGTGGTTAAATGTCCTGATCGCAAATCCATTAACGCAGTGGTATGGTCTGAATACAGGAACTATATCCGGAAGTTTCTATGATAAAGAAATAAAGAACCGGATTATCTTTAGTATTGATCATACAGATAATGTTTTCACTAGCACTGCTTATTCAGTTACAATAAATTTTGATGTGTATTACAAAAAATATGTTTCTGGTATTTTTCAAACTTTTTTTGTATCGAAACAGTTGACAATTGATAACAACCAATTGAATATTACCAAAGACAAGGCTGTGTATGAGTTCGTCGGTGGGAACGAATTACAGGTTAATGTAACTGGCATTTCAATAACTCCTGGAACAATCACGCTTCCTAATGCAAAACTTTTATTGGAAACTGAGATTGATGTCGAAAGATATTATTTCTTTGATCCAAACGCACAATATTCGAATACAGATCTTAAGCACTGCTCTAACGACCTAATAACAAAAGGTGAATTAGAAATTAACTGGGCAACAGTAGAGGGCGCTGAAGAATATGAGCTCGAATGGGTTCATATTAATAATTACGATGGTACCAAAGTAGGAAGTATTTATGGCTATACTGCACCAGGTTCTTTAACGTTTGATGAAAAACTTTTTGATTTCAATTGCACACGCATATCAACGGGTAATACGTATTATCGCCTACCTTATATATATGAGAGCGGTTATATTCTGTATCGTTTGCGTGCATTAGGAAGGACAAAAGCAACAAATTGGGAATATAACGTTTCTGCAAGATGGTCTACTGAAATGAACACCATTACGAGTCCAACCAATGTGACAATGTTCCTTGATAAATTTCCGGGTCTTTCTGGAACCTGTAATACGAATGAAAACTTTCTCAGCTTTAATGATAATTTAAATTGGCAGTCAAGCATTTCTTATGCCGAAGAAGGTAAGAGTAAAGCCGTTGTGAATTTTGCGGATGGAAGTTTAAGGAGTAGGCAAAGTGTTACCAAACTAAAATCAAAAAATGATGTTATAGTTGGTGAAACGATTTATGATTTTCAAGGTAGACCGGTAATAAATGTTCTGCCTGTTCCATCTAATGGATTGAAACTTGAATACACGCCTGCATTTAACTTGTATTCTTCCGGAAATCCATATAATAAAGAATATTTCGATTATGATGCCGGTGGAAATTGCGCGGCTACCACGCCTTCTTTGAGTGTATTGAATGGAGCTAGTAATTATTATTCATCATCTAATCCAACAGTAACCGCGGAGAATGAATTTATTCCAGATGCAAATGGGTTTCCTTTTACGCAAACAGAGTTTACTCCAGATAATACCGGAAGAATCAGAAATCAGAGTGGGGTTGGAATTAATCATAAATTGGGCACTGATCATGAGACAAAATATTTATACGGTGTACCTGAACAAAAAGATATAGATAGGTTGTTCGGCTCTGAAGTGGGCGAGGCAAAAAGGTATAAGAAAAATGTGGTTATTGATGCTAATGGGCAGGCAAGTGTTACTTATGTTGACCCATCTGGAAAAACCATTGCAACTGCTTTGGCTGGATCGACACCCACAAATGTTCTAAGTATAGCTTCATCAGGATCTGTTTTGACAACTTACGACCTCTTGAATAAGATCAATCCAACAGATAATTCTGGTCTCGCGAATAACCTTGATCTTACAAATAATAAACTCACATTGCAAAAATCTATTTTGGTTCCATCAACAGGACCTTATAGTTTTACGTATACTCTTATTCCACCAAAATACGTTGAGAATTGCGGTGCAACAATGGTTATTCCTCCTAATTCAACCATAACTACATCTGGTACGAAGTGTTACAATTGTGTTTTAGACGCAACTGTAAGTTTACTGAATGAGTGCGGCCAGGAACTATTTACTACAGCGTTTTCACCAACACCTTCAGCTTCCAACTATACAACTACGGGAACGCTAGACGTAACATGCTCGTCTGGATCACAACCTGCATTTACAAAAACAATTACTCCTGTTGATCCTCTTACGAGCAGTCCTATTCAATTGAAGACCGGAAGCTATATTATTGAGAAATCTGTTAAGGTGAATAAGGACGCTCTTGATTTATATACCGCTAACTATTTAGATACCCTTTTAAATCCATGCATACTAAAGTTTAGTGATTTTAAAAATGCACAAGATCTTGCAATTGATCTTAGTGGCTGCGGTATTGATTGTGCTACATGTATTTCAAAATTAGGACCGGCAAGCAATTATACAACTGTCGGAACTTGTACGATTTGTTTAACACAGGAACAATATGATGCATTGTATGCTGAATGTGCAGAGTTGTGTTCTACAGAATCCGATAAATGCGAAAATGCATTAATTACTTTGGAAGCAGATGTCAGCCCAACGGGTCAGTATGGACAATATAGTCCGGGAGGTGGGTCTAGTGCAAATAATAATATTAGTCCTCCACAGCCGAATAATATACAACCATGGTTGTTTCCTTTGTCAGTTATAAATGAAAATAACCTCTTGCCGTTTAAAACCAGTATTATGTCAACATTCACCGCAGCGGCTGCGGGCTTTTATCCGTGGGGACAAGGATACAAACCAGATTGGCGACATCCTTATAATCCAAATAAAACAGGAGCAGCACGATTTGAGTATTTAGATGAGGATGGAAACATTGACCAGATTAAAGTTGTTCCCGACGGTGGTGGTAATTATATTCCTGCTGTTTATACATGGTATTTAAGTAAAGTTTCGTTTAATACTACAAGCAATGAATTTGAAGTTGAACCAAGATATTTGGCGAATGTAGCAGATTTCCTTGATGCATGGGAAACACAATGGGCAACCTCTCTTGTTCATTATCATCCTGAATACTGTTACTACGAAAAATGTGTGGAAGATCAATTAAGTAACAATTATGATGAAAATTTAGTTGAGACAGAAAAGATCATTGACTTCAACTCATATCTGAATACGGTACCAACACCTACTACAAATAATGAATTCATGTTCCCAGTAGGTATTCCTCCTTTAACCGGAACCGTTTGTTCTTCATGGACTGGTTCAATAGTTGATCCTTATTTCCTAGCTCCAAGTTCAGGTTCAGTTGAATTATGTAATATCAGGCTTGCGATGCAGAAATATATGACCGATCCTGCAAACCCTTCGAATTATATAAGTATATGGGATGCGGCTTATCGTATCGTTAATTGTCCTAATGGTGCTCCGGGTTCAATATGTACTTCTTCACCAATGCCTACCAGTTATATATTCACTTCTGATGAAGAATGGGCCACTTTTAAGGGAATGTACGCAAGTCTCAAACAATCGTTTCAGGACAGGGTGAATGTTGAGTATGCAATCAATAATACTTGTTATAATGCATGTATTGGTGCGGACGTATTCAATCCGTTCGAGAATAAATTCTATGATCCAACGGCGTTTACCATAACTTATCCAAGCTGGGTTAGCGGTTTCTGGTCGGCATATCCTTTTGGTTGGTTTTTCTGGCCGGTTACCATTAATAATACCTCTCAGTTTTATAATGGTGAACAAACATGTAATCATAACCGGTATACTTATTATGTCGATAAGAAACCTCGTTTCCCAACAGCCAAAATGATGATGCCAAATCAACTTGGAAATGCTAGTCCTCCGTGCTATGATGAGAATAATAATATCATTCCTTGTCCTCAGGCCGATGCTGATGTTATTAATGAAATGGGCAATGAGGCGGATATGGCAGCATACAACAATTGCAAACAGTGCCCAACAGCGGTTAATTATGAGCAGCTTTTGAAAGCACTCTCAACTTTATCAACCACGCCAAGCCAACAGGATCTTACCAATAGTACCATACCTGTTAAGCTTACCTGTTCACCTTCAGGTTCTCTTCACAAAGAATTTACTATTGAGCTAGCACAAAATTTATTTGGTGCAGGTTCTCCTACAACTGATGTTTTTTGGCAAATGGACCCGGCAAGTTCAGGAACTTATTTGAAAGGTACTTATACATATAGTACAACACCTCCGTGTACAATGCATTTACAAATGCCTGCTCAGATCTTCCCGACAGGTATTCCTTTGGTGCCATCAACTTATACACCTTTCCCAAATATGTACACATTTGCAGATGCAACAGATTTTTGTTGTATAAGCTGGAGTCCTACAGGATATACTTTCCCTGTTGTTGGATTCCTTTCTGGGCCTGGTCGATTCTCTGGTATGGTAACTGTAAAAACAAAAACAGGCGACCCGTTATACGTTTCAGCAACTAGCCCTACCTACAGAAAAATAGTAGTTGAAGGTTATGTTTCTTGTGTTGATTTCAAGAATTGTCCATTCCAACCAATTTGTGCTGCAAGCAAAGATCTCAAAGGCATGCAGAACCTTTTAAATTCACTTTTCTTTGGAAGCCCGGCACCGATTTATAGTGTCTCACCGGTAGTATTGACAAATTTACCATATAACGGTTTCTTGCAGCCAAACTTAATCGGAAGTTTAGATAATGCTGTGGATCCAACAACAAATAACTCAAATGAT
>CAZRNW010000348.1:0-4592 GCA_964601535.1 uncultured Flavobacteriaceae bacterium | reverse complement strand
CGAAAACATTGATGAATTACAAAGGGCAGTGAGTAGTTTCCGCGTCAAACAAAAATTGGATACTGCTTTAGTGACCTTGGCCGACAAGGGGGTAATCACCAATTCACGCAGTGTAAAAGAACACGTTGAAGCGCATGCCCGTAACATTGTTGATGTTTCAGGAGCAGGTGATACGGTGATAAGTGTTGCTGCCTTGTGCCGTGCATTAGAATGTAATCCTGTTTTCACAGCAGCCCTTGCCAATTTAGCAGGAGGAATTGTTTGCCAGGAAATCGGCGTTGTTCCTATTAATAAAGAAGAGCTTTTAAGAGAAGCACTTGAATTAGATTTTGTAAAATAATCTCTGCGTCTTAGTGTCTCTGCGAGAAAAAATCTGCGCTGATCTGCGAAATCTGCGGGAAACCAAAAATGTTGAAAGTAACTCCATATAATACATCTGATTCTAAAAAAGAGCAGGTTGCTGATATGTTCGACAACATTGCTTTCCGTTATGATTTATTGAATGGTATTTTATCTTTTGGAACGCATAAAGGCTGGAGAAGGAAATGCGTTAAAAAATTAAAAGAATTACAACCGAAACAAATTTTGGATGTTGCAACCGGCACAGGAGATTTTGCTATTGCCTGCGCTAAATTAAATCCAACAAAAATTACCGGCATTGATATTTCGGAAGGGATGATGAAATTCGGTAGGGAGAAATTAAAAAGACTGAATCTTGATAAATTAATTGAACTTCAATTAGGTGACGCAGAGACAGTAAATTTCCCGGATAATTCATTCGATGCAATTGTAGTTGGTTTTGGAGTGAGGAATTTCGAGAACTTAGAAAAAGGATTGACTAATTTAAACCGTGTATTAAAACCGGGAGGTAAAATAATAATTTTAGAATTTTCTTATCCCCGTAAATTCCCCATCAAACAACTCTACAATTTTTATTTTACTTACTGGACACCTTTTATTGGGAAACTATTTTCAAAAGATACAAGGGCTTATTCCTATTTACAAGAGAGTGTAAAAGCTTTTCCCAACAACGAAAATTTTGTAGCTGTACTCAATAAATGCGGATTTAAAAATTCTTCTTTCCAAACCCTTTCATTTGGAGTGGCTGCAATTTATGAGGCAGGAAAATAAACTCCTCTAATTGTCAACACCTTTTCCGCCATCACTTTCGTTGGTTGAATATCTCCCTTTTAAATTACCTTTTTTATCATAGGAGTAAATGTTCCAGTTATATTGTTGTCCGCGGTCATGTTCTGTATAATCAAAAACAGTTTCCAGCGTTCCGTCTGAACGATATTCTTTATAGGAGACATACCAGCCATCCTTCAGCACATGAACCCTGCGGAGTTTCCCATTCTTATCAAACCATTTATATTCACCATCCAGCCTCAAAGCGTTCCCTTTTTTTACATGACTGTTAGGATTTGCTTCAACTTTAGTGGCCTCAGGCCCCATCGGATACATACTTTTGCCATTGATAAAATAATTATAACGGTAATAAATAGCACTCATACTATCCTTAGCCAGTTTCCAATCTTTATCAAGCCACACAATCCATGTGCCGTGTTTTTTGCCATTGGCATCGCGCTGGTTTACTCCTTCCTGTGAGAACACTGAAAGTGAAAATAAAAAGCAGGCGATTAAAAATACTTTTTTCATTTAATTATTTTTTAGTTTTCATTGAAATATAATCTTCAAATTTCATTTTACCGATTTTTGGCGCGAGTGTATCGTGCTGGAGTACTTCAGCAAAGAAGGCCATTTTATCATAAGTATTCTTATTGAATACTTTTATGAAGGGTAAAGATAATTTGAGAAATCCTGCAGGCACGCTTCTCACTTTTTTTGAAGGATCAACGGCTTTTTGAATAATCTCATTTAACTGTTTACGGGTATAAATATTTTCCCCGCCGGCACCTTTAACTACATTGGTTTCTTTAATGGAATCAACGCAAACTTTTGCTAGGTCACCTTCATAAATAGGATTCGTTGTCTTATCGCCTTTTCCGATATTCATCAGTTGCCCTTTCTTGCTCATAGCAATCATATCAATGAATGCGCAAAAAATAGCGGGAGGTTTTATTACTGAATAATTAATTCCGGATGCTTTTAACTTCTCAGAAAATTCATGATGAACTTTAAAGTATTCAAGATGCGGATAATTCTCAGACTCAAAAGCCGAAACGTAAACAAATTTTTTAACGCCGCTCTTTAGCGATTCATTTAGAACAGCCGAATTAGCATTAAAATCGATGTCCCTGAAACTTGGCTTACTTTTATCATTTAAGGAAACACTTTTACCAAGCGAAGAAATGACAACATCCTGACCGGAACAAATATTCTCTAATGATTTTGAATTGGTAACATCCGCGATAATGTATTTATCAGTGATGCCTGATAACTCATTTGCTTTTACTTTGTTGCGGACAACCATGGTAAGCGTATAGCCCTGCTGTTTTACTTCCTTAGCAATTTCTTTTCCCAAATTGCCGGTGGCTCCGAATAATAGTACATTCTTCATATGAATTTTTTTAAATGTTTTAATATTCAGAAGCCGTATGTGGCTTAGTACTTCCTCACCACATTATGCAATTCGATGAGTGGTTTTAAAAATTCCTCCAAATCGTAAACGCATAACTGAGAGGCAGCATCACATAAAGCTTTAGCAGGATCAGGATGTGTTTCAATAAAAACACCATCAACACCACTTGCAACACCCGCTCTTGATAACACAGGTAAAAATTCTCTGGCACCACCTTTAGCATCCGAACTCGGGATACCATATTTACGAACGCAATGCGTTACATCAAATACAACAGGATAACCAATATTATTTAAATGATAAAAACTTCTCGGGTCAACAATCAAATCATTATAACCAAATGTGTAACCTCGCTCAGTCAAAATAATTTTATCGTTTCCGCTCTCAATACATTTTTGCACAGGGTGCTTCATGTTATCTGGCGCTAAAAACTGACCGTGTTTAATATTGATGACTTTTCCTGTTTTAGCAGCAGCAACCAATAAAGTAGATTGCATACATAAATAAGCCGGAATTTGTAAAACATCACAAACTTCTCCCGCCGCCGCAGCCTGATCAGGATAATGAATGTCTGTTAACACCGGGAAACCAAATTGTTCTTTCACTTTTGCTAGTAGAGCAACACCTTTTGCTAAACCGGGACCGTCGTAATATTTTAAACTGCTGCGGTTATCTTTTTGAAAAGATGATTTATAAATGATTTTTATTTTCAAACGCTCGGAAACTTCCTTTAGTTTCTCTGCGGTTTTCATCATGATACTTTCTTCTTCAATAACACATGGACCTGAAATGAGGAATAAATCCTTAGCGCCACACTCGATATTGCCTACTTTTACTGTTTTTTTCATGCTATAAAATTACGACTAAAACCTCGAATAAAAAACCTATTTTTGTAAGCATAAATTCACGATAAATGGCTGATACTTTTGAGATTGTAGATTTTAACCCGGAGGATAAAGAACAAATGGATTTAATTTGCGCTATCCATTCGGATGTGCTGCCGGATAGTTTTGTAGTGGAAATGGGCAATATTTTCATGAAAAAATTCTATTACAAATGCCTGCCCAAAATCGGTTCTTTAAAGTGTTTTTTGGCAAAATACAATGGGAAATACGTGGGCATGATTGTCACCAATAAAAAACCATTTTCATTAATACGTTCCGCCATTCCCATTTACTTCTGGCGCATCAGTTTTGTGATGACGGCAGCTATTTTAACCGGACCTAAACGAATAAAAACCATATTGAATCTTTTAAAATACAAACCCGATCCGCTTTTAAAAACCATGGAGGATTCGAAAACTGCTTTCGAAATTTTAACCATCGGGGTATTGAATGATTACCGTAAAATATACATTACAGAGAAGGAGAAAATTTCACACAAAATTTTGAAGCACGCGGTTAACGAATATAAAAACAACGGCTACAAAAAAATAACGGGGCAAATCTTGAAGTCTAACCGCATGGCCTTGGGTTTTTACGAGACCTTTAATGCCAATTTTGTTCAATCTACTACCAATGAAGGCGGTGTTATTCTTGATTTAAACATTGAAAATGTGAAGTAATTCCCATTGGAAAACACTCTTTATTTCAAAAATAAATTTATATTTGAATAACTCATTTAATGTGTTTGTCAGTATGCGTCATTTTTTTCTTTTCATTCTATTTCTCACCCTTCCAATTTTAGTTTTGTCTCAAAAAAAGGCATTTAAGGTTGGCGACCGGGTTAATATTTCTGTGGATTGCTATAATGAAATGGATTCTAAAACTTCTATTTTAATCCCTGACAATAAATACACTCTTGTATTTCACTACAATTGGGGCGCAAAAGACCGGGATGGAAAAGACAGTATTGCGAGGATAGAAGCCGCTTTAACCAGAATACTTGATTTATATAAAATTTCAAGTATCCGTTTAGTATGTTTTTCCTATGATAAAGGCGATAATTATCAGGCTTGGTTGCAATATGTAAAAACAGCAAAGCCTTTCAAGCAAAGGAAGGAAGTAAAACAGGAATCGTACAATACGAATGATTATGCAGAAGTAAACAA
>CAZRNW010000347.1:0-4603 GCA_964601535.1 uncultured Flavobacteriaceae bacterium | reverse complement strand
GAGGAATTCTAAGCTTTTTCTTTTCAGGGTTCAATTCAGGGAATTTCTTAATACTGCCTTTTATTACTCCGAGTCCTTTATGATTACCGAACTCTTCACTTTCTTCAAATAATAATTGCATACCAAGACAAACACCTAAGAATGGTTTTCCTGAAGCGATAAATTCAAGAATAGGTTCAAACAAAGCACATTCCTTCAAATTCTTAACAGCATCTCCGAATGCACCAACACCCGGAAGAACGGCCGCATCAGCCTCTTTCAATTCTTTAGGATTACTTGTAATAACTGCATCAACACCAAACGAAACAAAGGCCTGCTGAACGCTGAATAAATTACCCAATCCGTAATCAATTACAACTATTTTCTTTTGCGTCACTAAATTCTAAGGCTAATACCTTTGGTGTTTAAATAAGATTTGATATCCTTAATACTCATCGGTTCAATTTTTGAAAATGCTCTTCCGCTTTTAATAAAATCAATATTTCCTTCTTCGGTAACATCAATATCAGCAGAGTGATTTTTGATCGCATCGTAATGAAACACAGAAGCGATTGCTAAAGCCGATGGGTTCGCTGTTTTAATTGTATTGAAAATAGTCTCCGGCGCAGAAGCCCCACCGTGCGCAATTACGGGAATAGAAACTGCTTCCGAAACTAATTTTATCAATTCATCATCATAACCCATTCCTGTTCCTTCCTTATCAACTGAGGTCAATAATATTTCTCCCGCTCCTAATGACTCTACCTTTTGAGCCCATTCAATTGCATCAACACCTGTATATTCTCTTCCGTTATCTGTATAGGCCGAATATTTTCCTTCGCCCTGTTTCATGGCTTCTATTGCAACAACAATTGTTGAAGCTCCGAATTTTTCAGATGCCTTTAAAACCAGTTCCGGATTTTTGATGGCGGCAGTATTTAATGCGACTTTATCGGCACCTGCCCTCAGAACTTTGGTAATATCTTCTATAGATCGCAGACCACCGCCCACTGTAAGCGGAATAAATATTTCTCTTGCTGTGCGTGTAATGATATCATGCAAACTATTACGTTCGTACAAACTCGCCACAACATCCATATACAATAATTCATCAGCGCCCTGGTCATAATAGAATTTAGCGAATTGTTCCGGCTTACCTAATACGCGCAACCCTTCCAAATGAATTCCTTTCACAAGATTGGGTCCCTTAATATCCAAACGCGGTATGATACGCACGGTATTCATTTATTCCGAATAGAACTCTTTAATCTTACTGATCACAAATTCCTGCTCTTCCGGTTTCAAATTAGTTGAACAAGGCAGACTAATGCAGGACTTATAAACACTTTCAGAGATTTTATTTTTCGTGATATAAAGATCCTTCCTGAACATTTTCAATTTATTCATAGGTACCCAAAACGGACGAACCTGAATATTATTCTCCAATAAAAATTTCATTAACCCTTTTTGATTCTTACACCGGATTGTAAATAGCCAATTATTGACTTTTGCTTCCGAGTTTGTTTTTTGAAATACAATTCCGGGTATTGAAGAAAGTTGCCTTATATAATTATCAGCGATGTTCTTTTTTGCATCGAGGAATCCTTCTAATTGTTCCATTTGAGCTACACCCATGGCAGATAAAATATTTACCAACCTGTAATTATAACCAATGTCATCGTGTAAATATTCGAAAGGGTCAGATTTTGCTTGTGTGGTAATATGTTTAGCTTTTTTAGCAAGCTTTGCATTATCGGTTAATATCATACCGCCGCCGCCTGTTGTCAGAATTTTATTTCCGTTAAAACTTAAACAGCCGAATAATCCCTGGGTACCGGAATGTTTTCCTTTATAGAAGGTACCAAGAGATTCGGTTGCATCTTCAACTACCACCAGTTTAAAACGCTTCGCAATCCGTAAAAGGCGATCGATATCTGTTACATTTCCAAGAACGTGAACCGGCATGATTGCTTTAATTCTTTTCTTATTTTTCTTAAGGATGCATTTGTTTCCTGAAATTACAGTATTCTTTTTTAGGAATTCTTTTAACAGATCAAGGTCCATTTGCCATGAATCTTCATTCACATCCATTAAGATCGGGTTTGCATTGCAATATTTAATTGAATTTAAACTTGCGATAAACGTAATATTCGGTACGATCACATAATCATTTGCTTCTACACCTGAAAGTAGTAATGAAATGTGCAAAGCTGCGGTTCCATTCACAGTTGAGATGGCATACTTAGCACCTGTATAATTTACAATTGACTCTTCAAACTTATTCACATAAGAGCCTACAGAGGAAACCCAATTCGTGTCTAAACACTCCTTAATATATTTCCATTCGTTACCTGCTAAATTCGGAACTGATAATGGTATCATTAAATATTATAAATATTATGTTTGTACTGAGAAAGATTTTCCTTCTTCCTGAACCACCCGATCGTTTCATTTAAACCCTCATCTAAAGTGAAATTTTGCTTCCAGCCGGTTAACGACTTCAATTTTTCATTCGAACCAAACAATCTGAATACTTCACTTTTCTCCGGGCGTTTCCTGATATCATCTTCAATAATTTTAGCTGAAGGATTTATTTGATTTATCAATTTAAGAGCCAGGTCGCGTATTGAAATCTCCGATTGAGTGGCTATATTTATTTCTTCCCCTATTGTTTTTTCGCTACTAGCTATCTTCAAAAATCCATCAACCGAATCTTTTACATACAACAAATCCCGTGTTGGAGTAGTGTCGCCTAATTTAATTTCTGTTTCACCGTTCAACAACTGAGTAATAATTGTAGGAATAACTGCTCTAGCTGATTGCCGAGGGCCAAATGTATTGAACGGCCTTACAATAGTTACAGGCATATTAAATGAGCGGTAAAAACTTTCAGCCATACGATCAGCACCGATTTTTGTAGCGCTGTAAGGCGATTGGCCCTGGAACGGATGTTTTTCATCGATTGGAACATATTGTGCCGTACCGTATACTTCAGAAGTTGAAGTAACTAAAATTCTTTTCGTGTTCAATAAACGTGCTGCCTGTAAAACATTTAATGTTCCTTTTATGTTCACGTCAACATAATTATCAGGTGAGTGATAACTGTAAGGAATCGCAATCAAAGCAGCCAGGTGATAAACTGTATCAATTCCTTCCATGGCTACACGGACACCATTCGGGTCTCTCACATCTCCTGCAAAGATCTCGATCTTACTTAATTTTTCTTTCGGCAGTGTATCCAGCCAGCCATAAGAGTTGAAGGAATTGTACAACACAAAAGCCCTTACATCAAAACCTGAATCTAAAAGATGTTCTGTTAAATGACTTCCTATGAAACCATCCGCGCCTGTTACTAAAACTTTTTTACTCATATTATAAATTCACTATTTTTTTCTCAATCATGAACTCGGCCAATTGCCAATCGAAAGGCTCATCTAAATCCACCGAACTAATCTCATCCATTACATAATAGGCGATGTTCCTGAATTCAGATGGTTTTGCTTTTCGCAGCGCTTGAACATCATAAACGTAAACTGCGCCATTCAATTCAACTACGGCATTAGCATCCTGTCTGCGTAAACCGCTGTCATTATCAATTAGCTTATTAATTTTACCTTTTTCCACTTTGAACAAAACCGCCATTGGATTCGATTTCGGTTTCTTTACTGATACAACCATTTCTACATTCTCTTTCATTAAAGCAAGGCATTCTTCAACATCTTTAGTTTTCCGGAATGGCGAGGTTGGTTGCAAAAGAACCATCTTTGAGAACTTAATTCCCTTTGAATCGTAATAATTTAAAGCGTGCAACAAAACTTCATATGTTCCTGCAAGATCACCCGACAATTCTGCCGGTCTCACAAAAGGCACATTCAATCCGTATGCATTTGCGGCTTTAATAATCTCTTCTGAATCCGTACTTAAACAAATGCATTCATCTTTTGCAAAATGACGGGCAATGTCAATAGAATAATACAACAAAGGTTTTCCGTTAAGCGGTTTAACATTCTTTCCGGGAATTCCCTTAGATCCTCCTCTTGCTGTTATTATGAATAAAGTATCGTTCACTACAATTTCAAATGTTTGATATCTTCCTGAGCTTTTAAATAATCATCGTGCTGACCTATATCCAGCCAATAACCATGAATGGGGAAATAAATTAATTTTCTTTTCAGCTCAATTATCTTTTCCATCAGATCAGTTGCGTTATAGAACTTGTTCTTTGGAATCAGTTTAAGCATTTCAGTTTTTATCAGATAAATCCCTGCACTTGAATAATAAGTATAAACCGGTTTCTCCTTAAACGAAACCACTTTATCATTTTCCACCTCAAGAACAGCATAAGGAACATTCACATGGTACGGAACAGAAGCGATGGCCATATCCGCGTCTGATTCACTGAACTCCCTGTAGAATTCTTCGTAATCGATATTCGTGAGCAGATCGGAATTTAATACCAAAACGGCATTTGTTGAAAATGAATCCATGTTACCTAAAGCCCCAATGGTTCCGAGCGGTTCGCTTTCCTGATAATAACTAATCTTGATTCCTTTTGCCTTACCATCAGAAAAATAATCTTCAATTTTTTCCGACATATATCTTACTGCCAAAGTAAAATCAAAAA
>CAZRNW010000346.1:0-4605 GCA_964601535.1 uncultured Flavobacteriaceae bacterium | reverse complement strand
AAGAGCGTTGATTTAAAACCAACTTTCTCACATGTTTTCACTTTCGAACCTACATAAGCCTGTGAAGCCGGGTCATCACCAACTAAAATAGCAGCTAAATGCGGCGTTTTTCCTCCCTTAGAAGTGAAATCTTTTACCTCCGCAGCGATTTCATCCTGCATTTGAAGTGAAATCTTTTTTCCGTCGATTAATTGATGACTCATTGTTTCCATATTAAAATTATTAATTATTGAGGTCCACCTGGCATTTTCGGCATGTTGCGCATTAATTTGCTCATCGCGTTTTTATCATTCATCATGCGCATCATTTTACGGGTGTCTTCAAATTGTTTTAATAGTTTGTTTACCTCCGAAATATTTAAACCACTTCCTTTTGCAATACGTTGTCTGCGTGCACCATTTATAGTCTCAGGTTTATTGCGTTCAGTCGGAGTCATTGAATATATAATGGCTTCAATATGTTTAAAAGCATCATCTTTTATATCAGCATCTTTAATTGCTTTTCCAACGCCGGGAATCATTCCAACTAAATCTTTAATGTTCCCCATTTTCTTAATTTGCTGCAGCTGACTCAAGAAATCATTCAAATCAAACTGATTTTTTGCAATCTTCTTCGATAATTTTCTGGCTTCTTCTTCGTTGTATTGTTCCTGTGCGCGTTCAACTAAAGTAACAACGTCGCCCATTCCCAAAATACGGTCGCTCATACGTTCAGGATAGAACACATCAAGCGCTTCCATTTTTTCGCCGGTACCAACAAATTTAATTGGTTTATTTACTACCGATTTAATTGATAAAGCCGCACCACCGCGTGTATCACCGTCTAATTTCGTTAAGATAACACCATCAAAATCCAAGCGGTCGTTAAATGCTTTTGCAGTATTTACAGCATCCTGACCTGTCATTGCATCCACCACAAATAAAATTTCGTTTGGCTTTACTGCCTTTTTTAAATCCGAAATTTCATTCATCATCACTTCGTCAATTGCCAAACGACCTGCAGTATCAATTAACACAACAGAGTTTCCGTTTTCTTTCGCTTGCTTAATGGCAGCTTCTGCAATCTTAATTGGATTTTTTTCTTCTTTATTCGAATAAACAGCAACGCCAATTTGCTCTCCTAAAACATGCAATTGGTCAATCGCAGCCGGACGGTAAACGTCGCAGGCCACCATTAAAGGTTCTTTACCTTTTTTAGTTTTTAAATAATTCGCAAGTTTTCCGGTGAAAGTCGTTTTACCCGAACCCTGCAATCCGCTCATTAAAATAATGGTTGGATTTCCGCCCAGATAAATATCTTCTTTCTGTCCGCCCATCAAGGCAGTCAGCTCATCATGCGTAATTTTAATTAAAAGTTGGCCGGGAGAAACTGATGTTAATACATTTTGTCCAAGTGCTTTTTCTTTAATGGTATCGGTAAATTGTTTCGCAACTTTAAAGTTCACATCGGCATCCAATAATGCTTTACGGACTTCCTTTAAAGTCTCGGCAACGTTTATTTCTGTAATCTTTCCATGCCCTTTTAAAACCTTAAAGGCGCGGTCGAGTTTATCACTTAAATTATCAAACATGGTGCTTAAAAATAGTAGCTAAAAATACAAAATTACGAGTGTATTTTAATGCAAAAGCCTTAAACTTTAGTAATTTTATTATAATTCAGGAAAATTAGTGTAATTAGAGGCTTAAAATAAATGAACCTCAGCGAACAACACATAAAACGATGCTTGGAATTAGCCCAAAAAGGACTTGGAAAGGTTGCGTCCAATCCATTGGTAGGGTGCGTAATTACCAAAAAAGATGAAGTTATTGCCGAAGGATATCATGAAGAATATGGCAAATCACATGCAGAGGTGAACGCAATAAGTTCATTAGGTCCTGATTTTGATTTCAGTGGTTGCACATTATATGTAAATCTTGAACCTTGTTCACATCATGGAAAAACACCTCCGTGTTCAGATTTAATCATCAGTAAAAAATTTAAAAAAGTTATTATTTGCAATACCGATACCAATCCTTTAGTTGGCGGAAAAGGAATTGAAAAGTTAAGAAATGCAGGTATAGAAGTTCAGAGTGACGTCTTAGAAAAAGAAGGACGAGAATTAAACAAACGTTTTTTTACTTTTCATGAAAAAAAACGTCCTTACATTATTATAAAATGGGCGCAGACCAATGATGGTTTTATAAGCAGAATTGGCGCCAATAAAAATGATAATTGGATTAGTTCTGACGAAAGTAAAAAGTTGGTGCACGAATGGCGCGCGCAGGAACAGGCGATTATGGTAGGGACAAATACGGTTATTACTGATAATCCTGAATTAACTGTGCGTTTGGTAAAAGGAAAAAATCCTCTGCGTGTTATTATTGATAAAGATTTAAAATTGAATCCTGATTCAAAAATATTCAATAATGCAGCTGAGACTTTAGTTTTCACGGCGAAAGACAGCCCGGTTTCGGGTGATACAACTTATTTCAGGATAGATTTCTCGAAAAATGTTTTACCGCAGATCTTAAATAAACTGGCTGAGTTAAATATTTCAAGCCTGATTGTTGAAGGCGGCACTACCCTGCTTGAAAGTTTTATTAAAGATAATTTATGGGATGAGGCGCGTGTTTTCAAAAATCCAAATAAGAATTTTGGCGGTGGAACTAAAGCGCCTGAATTCGATTTGAGCAAAGCATTGCAGGAAAAATCCGGAACAGATTATTTATCCACAATAAAAAACCCGCACTAGGCGGGTTTCTTTTTTATTATAATGATTGTACTTCGTTCTGATTTATTACTTCATCAAAGTAACATGTCCTTTTAATTCGTGTGATTTACCAAATACACTGGTACAAGTAATTAACCATGTATAAACACCTTCTTCACAGGATTTCTGACTGCGGCCCTGGAATGAACCATCCCATCCTTCTTCAAACTTTTTAGTTGAGAATACTTTCTCGCCCCAACGGTCGAAAATATTTAATTCATACTCAACAACGCCGAATCCCTTAGGCTGGAAGATATCATTCATTCCATCTTCGTTTGGTGTAAATGCATTCGGTACATAAATTCCGAAATCTTCGCCAACAACTAAAGGACGAATTAATGTATCATAACATCCTTTATCACTCTTCACCACTAATACCACAGGATATGTTCCCGGTTCAGTATAAGGGAAGGTAGGATTTTGTTCAACAGATGTGTATTGTGCTGTATTCATGAAGTACCAATTCCAACTTACAATGTTAGCGCCATAAGAAGCATCAGTAAAGGTTACAAACGGATCCTGATTTACAATAGGCTTAATAGGAGAATGATTGAAGTCTGCAACAGGCTGCGGATAAATATCCACCACAACCGGAACTACAGTTCCTGTACAACCGTTTGAATCCATCACCTGTAATCCTAATGTATAAGAAGCAGCTTCATCAAAACAATACCCGCCGTTTTGTGCACCTGTAATTCCGGCACCATTTAATAACCAACCATAACTTGTAATGTTAGATGCACCGCCTGCAGTAAATGTTAAACAAGCAGGCACACAACCTTTAACAGAACTTACAGTAATGTTTGCACTCGGAACCGGATTTACAATAATTGCAGCATTGGTTGAATTGCTGCAACCATTAGAAGAACCTATAACAGATACGTTAACAGAAGTGCTTCCGCTATATGGATATGTAGAACCTGTAACATTACCGGGTTGCCATGTATAACTTGTCGCTCCTGTTGCTACAAGAACAGCTGAGTTTTGCCCGGCACACAATGTAGCGCTCGTTGCTGTTACAGTTGGTTGCTGGAAGAAAGTTAAACTGATATTTGCAGTTGCAGGACAATTATAAGCATCCAATGCATTTACAGTATAAATATAGCTTCCTGCCAAAGATTCGTTCACAGTATATGGTGCTGTTGCAGGACCCGATACCCAAGTGTAATTATAAGGTCCCGTTCCTCCCGCTCCTATTGCATTAATATTAATCGGGCTATTTGCACAAGCCGCTAAAGTAGTACTGTTAATGGCTACTGAGAAAGCAGTTGGCTGCGTAATTTGTGTTGAAGCCATATTTGTACAACCATTGGCATCAGTAACAGTACAAGAATAAGTTCCCGCTACTAATCCGCTACCAACTTGTGTGTTTTGTACAGGTACAGTAGTCCAGTTATAAGTATAAGGACCTGTACCGACAGTTACGTTAACTGTAGATGAACCGTTACTTTGTCCGAAACACTGAACATTGCTTCCGGTGAAGTTGAATACCGGTATTGGATTAATTACAACTGTATGAGTAATACTTGCTGTACAGGTTCCTGTACTTGCCAATAAAGTATAAACACCGTTGGCAATTGCAGTCACGTTATTGATAACTGGATTTTGTGCTGTACCAACATAACCAGGACCAGACCAAGAATAAGTAGCCCCGCCGGTTCCGAATAAGTTTAAAGTTTGTCCTGCACAAACAGGACTGTTACTTGTAATGTTTGGATTTGGTAAAGGCAATACCGACACACTAGCGTTAGCTGTATTTACACAACCATTAGCATCAGTTACAGTCACCACATAAGTTCCTGACATTGTAAGCTGAGCTGCAGGAATATTTGGATTCTGTGCTGTTGATGTAAATC
>CAZRNW010000345.1:0-4621 GCA_964601535.1 uncultured Flavobacteriaceae bacterium | reverse complement strand
TATACCCTGTAATTTTTTTCAGGAAAATTAAATTTAAAATAACCGCGGGGTTTAGGTGAATAAATTTTGTCTTCATCCTCATCGCAGGAAGTGAATGCAAAACCAATGGCCCCAATGATAAGAATATATTTAAAGTACTTTTTCAATTATTAAAATGGCACATCGCCACTGCCTTGGTTTTCAGAAGTAGTACCACCTTCGTTCGAAGAATCCCTTCTTTGTAAAATAACGTAAGACTCAGCAACAATTTCAGTCGTGCTGCGTTTGTGGCCTTCTTTATCGTTCCATTGACGGGATTGTAATATTCCTTCTATGTAAACCTGTGTTCCTTTTTTCAGATATTTTTCTGCGCTTTCTGCCAAGCCTCTCCACATAACAATATTATGCCATTCGGTTTGATCAACGCGGTTGCCGTTTTTATCTTTATACGAATCACTTGTTGCTAAACTGAAATTAACGCGCGCTACATTTCCTTCAAGGTATTTTAATTCAGGGTCGCGACCTAAATTTCCTATCAAAATTACTTTATTAACGCCTGCCATATCTTTTAGGTTTTATAATACAAAGCAAATCTTTTAATAGCTGAAAAACAAACTTTTTAGGACTTTTACGAAAATTATTTGTAAGTTTGATTAACCACTAAAATTAACGATGAAGTATATATTTTCAATACTCGCAATGTTTTTCCTGAACGATGTAATTCAATCACAAACTGTAACAACTATTCATGTAAGCGGTAAAAACATCTTAGGGCCCTGTAATGATACCTTAATTCTGAGGGGTGTAAATTATGCACCTTACAATTGGGGAAACAATTCAGCGGATTTAAAAATTGACCAGATTGCCCTGAGCAATGCCAATTGTGTGAGAATGGTTTGGTATAAAAATCCGGTTCCTGCCTTATATGGCAATATGGTTTACCTCGATAGCGCCATTTCAAAATGCATTCAAAAGAAAATGATTCCTATTGTCGAATTGCATGATCAAACTTGTAATAATTCTCCTTCTGCGCTCTTAACACTTTCGACCTGGTTTACGCAGGCAAGTGTATTAGCCATTATAAATAAGTACAAGCACAGTTTAATTTTAAACATCGCTAACGAAGCTTTATATGTGGCCTGGGCAAGTAATTCAGTTACGGCGCAGGCAGCTTTTACCAATACGTATACTGCCATTGTAAATAATTTGCGCGGTGCCGGAATTACAGTTCCTTTATTAATTGATGGTCCGGAGTGCGGAACTAATCTGGATGTGCTGGCTAATATTGGTACTACCTTACAAAACAACGACCCGATTAAAAATTTAATATTCAGCGCACATGGTTATTGGTATGGTTACGCATCGAATGATTCGACACAAATGGCAGGAAAAATTAATTATGCTATTTCAAAAAATATTCCTTTTATTATGGGTGAGATTGCCAATTTGCAGGATGATACGGTTAATTGTTTATACACTTTGAAATACCAGGCTTTATTAAGAATTCTAAAGCAGAAAAAAATTGGCTGGCTGGCCTGGAGCTGGGGACCTGATGTTTGTTCAGCACGCCAAATGAGTACAAATGGCTTTTATAGCAGCTTAACCCCATATGGTACCGATATCATTAATAATACTGTATATGGTTTAGCAACAACCGCTGTTAAAAGCTTGTATTTACAGAATAATAAAACCTGTCCGATTACCGCCGGAATAGGAAATGTGAATAAGGAACTTTCTGTTTTAATTTATCCTAACCCTTCTGCAGGAAGCTTTATCATTTCTTCACAGGATCCCATTACCGAAGTAAAAATATATGATTTAACCGGCAATGAAGTTAAATTTGAAAAAAGCGGGACTGAAACTTATTTTTTGGAGGGAAGAAGCTCAGGAATTTATCTGGTGAGGGTTAGTGGAAAGAACGGTGCATTAATTAAAAAATTAATTATCGAGTAGATTAATATTTTAAAACGAAATGCTCTTTTTCTTTCTGTTCTTTCCTGAAGAAAATAATTCCTGCATAAAATAAATCGAGACTCAGGGTGACTTCAGCATGATTCTTAATTTCCTCCCAGGCTTTTTGCATTTCTGCATTCCATTTAATATCATCAAATACAAAAACAGAATGGTTGTGTTTTTTAGCTAAACCCAATTTGAAATAATTTATTGTGGATTGATAATTGTGGTTGCCGTCAATATACAAAAAATCCAGTTTAGGAATTTCGCTGAGCAGTTTCGGGAAAGCTTTTTCGAAAGTGTCGTTAATCACATAACAATTCTGAACGCCGTTTTGCTCCAGTAATTTTTTTGCGAAGGTTGCTATTTCAGGACAGCCTTCCAAAGTATAAACTGTAGATTTTGAATTGGCTTTTGCCAGATATAAAGTATTTAAGCCAATAGAAGTCCCAAGCTCCACTATAAATTGCGAATCTGTAAAATTGACAAGCTTAAAATATAATTCCGAAAATTTTGCTTTGCTGGTACCGTATTTCACCAAATCAGAAACTTTACGTTTATTATCCTTAAAAACTTTAGAGCCAGCGCCGAAATCTGTTATTTCTAAAACTGTTTCATTTTCCAATAAGGAATCTCTTACAGTATCGAGTTCTTTAAAAGTATAGTAATCTTCATTTTTGTTTTCTAAAAGTTCGGTAATGAATTTATAAACGAAAGGCGAATGCACCCCGTGCGCTGTTTTTGCACGGAAATAATAATTCAGAAAGGCTGTTATATTATTTAGCAGGCTCATTCTCGTAACACAAACAAGTGTTCTGTTGTTTTATTGGGGCAGTTTTGTAATCGGGCAGACTCTCTTCCATCATAAACATAATATAAAGCCCTTCAATTTTATTTTCCGGATGTTTTTTATTCCATTCCCTAATTAAATATTTGCAATAATAGGGGCGCATAAAGTTATAATTGTTTTTCTCGTAATTCTCGGCAAATTTCCTCCAGCGGTCGGTGGGGTACATTTTATCAATATCTTTTGGTTTTGTGTAATCCAGTCCGCCCTGATTTCTGTAAATATCCCAAATGCTGTTATCTTTTTGAATGCCGCGGTAAAGATACCAACCATCTGTTTTATAAACGTGCGGCGAAAACATTCCCCAATATTGTTCAAGTTTCAAAACGTTGGTAAGATAAACAGCTCTGTCGTCTAATGCATACCTGAACGATTGCACAAATCCGAGGTTATAAAAAATGCAGAAACCAATGATGAGTGCCAGAAAACTATTGCGGGTAATTTGAATTGCAGTTGAAGTTTTTGCTTTAAAATAAGCGGATGTAAACTGTTGTTTTGATTTCACGATTTTTTTATCAACCCAATCCATTACAGATGAAGGAAGCAAGCCCAATGAACTCGCAATGCCGATGGTGAAAAATAATCCCACATATAAATTAAGTGAAATACCAATATGCAAGGCTATAATAGAGAAAACACATAGCGCGCGGAATTTTAAATTCTTAAACGGTATCAATAATAAAAGCGGCACCAATAATTCGAAATAATAAAACACTAAAAAAGTAATCACCTTCATTAAAGTGGGATATTGATAAAGCCAATCGCCCATTCCTACTTTTAATTGATCTAAACTCAAAGCATAATACAAAGCCGTAAACTCCGTCCGCCATTCGGGTGATGTTTTTTGAATGGCAGAAAATAAATACACGGATACAATTAATAACAGATAGCCGAATGATGCCATTGAAAAATAATTCTTCACTTGAGGCGGATTTCGTTTAGCATCCAGTGAATAAAAATTCCCCCAGGGCATAAACATGGCCCAGAATAAAACGAGGCGCAATAAATCATCACCGCTTTGTTGAACAAAAGAATTTCTGTTTTGCAGCGATACCATAAATACCCATGCTAAAACAGTCATTAAATGCGTGCGCCAGCCGAATACCAATAATAGAGCAATACAGCCATTCAGAATAAAAAGAAAAGACTCGTAAGCAAAAGAATCATTTAAAAAATGGAACGACCAGCGTAAAGGTTTATAATCCCATTCGAGTAATAATGAAACGGGTAAAACGCCATCTTGTGTGTAATGGGCCGTTAGAGAAGTTGCTCTTATGATTAAATCACTGAGAATAACTAAACCAATAGCAATCCTCATTAAGGCTAAAGCCCTTAAATCAACTTTATATTGACTTCGGAGAAAAGAAACTATTTTTTTAAGGAGGATCAAACTTGTACAAAAATAAAAAGGCTTCCGGAATGGGAAGCCTTTTTGAGAAAAATCATTAATCTATTAAGAGCAAGTCAATTGTCCTGAAACACCTACAACAGGGAACAGGTAATTTAATTGAACACAGCTTACATTATTGAATACTGCAGTAGTATTTGCAGTGCTGGTAGTTACAGTACATGAACCCGATTTGGAATACCAAACAATACCTTCAGGCTGACCCGGAGCATTTGCTACAGTCATACGTGCCTGACCTGCAGTTGGAATACCTGAGGTAAAAGCATAAGTTGAATTTGTAACCGGACCACCTCCAAAAACGATTTGAACTTGAGTTGCGCCGTTATAAGCTGTTAAAACATTCATGCCTGCTGTACATCCGTCATTTGACCATCCCGAACCACCAACGCTCATAGAACTGTTTTCAGTTGCAGGATGCGTTACCTGTGTTGTAC
>CAZRNW010000344.1:0-4626 GCA_964601535.1 uncultured Flavobacteriaceae bacterium | reverse complement strand
AACATAATTATGCTTATCAGCGTTTGGGATATAAATCGAGAGGGATATATATTAATTATTTGAGACACTGGTACGCAAATTTTCCTAAGGAAAATATTTTTGTCACGAGCAGCGATGAATTTTTTGCAAATCCTGCTCATGTATTCGGTTTAATTTGTGAGTTTTTAGGAATTGAAACGGAGCAGCAGATTAGTTTTGAAAAACTGAATGAAGGTTCTTCAGAAAAAATGGAGGCAAAGACTGAAGAGAAACTGAACGCTTTTTTCAAACCTTATAACGAAGAACTTTTCGGATTCCTGAATAAAAAACTCGATTGGTAAAATACCTGTCTCACTTTTAAAAGTCAATTGTTTATATTTGTTTGTACAATGTTACTAGTCGACAATATAGTTTTGGGTGTCTTAGTGGTGTCCGTTATTTTATCCTTTGTATTTACGAAGTTTAAGGGAAATATTAGCCAGGTACTTTACATTAATCTTATTAGCTATCTAATCTTGTCAGTTATTGCAATTATTGCTTTAAGTTTGTTTGAAGACAAGAATTTTATTTTTGCCACAGCTATTGATTTTGCTTATTCATTATTAATCGTAGTGCCGGTGACTTTGGTAATAATTGGCCTGAGGTATATTATTAAAAAGTACTGAAGCCGAAGCCTAGGAACTAATTTTACCGTAAACTTCAATATATTTTTTTGCAATGACAGAAGCGCTATGTTCAGCTTTTGATTTTTCTACAATTGCATTTGCATCAAAATTAATCTCTAAAGCTTTTTGAATCGTTTCCGCGAGGGACTCTGCTGTTTTTTCTTTGGTGATTAAACCATTTACATTCGTAATCAATTCCGGAATACCGCCTGAATTAAAAGCGACAGAAGGTTTTCCGCAAGCCATGGCTTCAATTATGGTGTTACTTGAAATATCGTTCAGACTTGGATTTACCAAAAGATCACTCGCATTATACAATTGATTCAGTTTGCTTTTGTCCCTCACCAAACCAAAATGCTGTATGGTCACTTTTCCAATTTTCGCAGGTAAATCACCTTTTCCCGCAACTATTAAAGTAATTTCTTCATTCATTAAAGCCAGCGCTTTCATTAAAACTGAAAAACCTTTTCTTTCGTAATTCAAAAGGTCAGATAAAAAGAAAAGCACTTTTCCTTTAGCCGGAATATTTAATTGTTGTCTGCATGGTTCCTGTGCTAAAGGTTTAAAATCGCTGCCAACCACATTTTTTATCACATGAAACCGGCATTTATTCAAAATCCCTGAATCTTTTGCTAATTGCATTAAGTTTTCTGAGGGACAAACAATATCAATAGGATGTTTTTCCAAAAGAACTTTGATGGCTTGTTTATCCGCTTCAATTTTTGCGGACATAACCGTTTTTTTCACAGGAGGCGGGTAGTGGAAGCCGCCTGAAAATAAAAAGTGGTCGTGTAGCGTCCAGACTATTTTTTTATTTGTATTGAGAAAAGATGGAATATTCACATAATTCGATACCCAATGCAAATGTACTGTATCCGCGCTTTTGACAAGAGAATGTTCTTCTGCTTTCCAGACTGAATCTAATTTACTGTACCATTCGCCCGAAGCTTTACTGATTCTTAAAGCAGCACCGGATTTTGTTTTGTTTATTAGTTTACTGAGCCAATAATTGAAAAAAGATATTTCATCACGGAAATCATACACTTCTTTTTCTGTGCAGGAACCTTTATACAAGGCGAGGAATTTACTTTTGATGTTCTCATTCAGTAAAGCGTTGTGCAGTCTTAATGCAGCTTCAGCGGCACCGCCTTCGGTAAAAGTATTTAAATGCGTTACATTCACTTGTTAATCGCTTTACTTAACATCCATTCGTAAATCTCCTTCACTTTTTCATCTTCCGGCGCTTTATTTTCTTTATGTCTGTGTAAAGAAGGGTTCAAAACTGAAACAGCTTCCTGAATTTTATTTTTATTCAGGCTCAATGCATCCGCCAATACTTTTAAAGAATTCTCCGGCGCTTCCATTAAACGGGCGTGTGAAAAGAAAATAACTTTTTCCGCAGGCAATTTTACCAATTCAGAATAATAACGCAGATAAACTTTTTCGTCCAGTAAATCGGTGATTGCCGCCGCCGATGCAATGGCAGACGAAGGTTCCCTGAAACAAACTAAAAACTTAGCCTCAGGCCATTTCTTCAATAAAAAAGCTGAGAATATTGAGAAATGCGGATTCTTTACCGCGTAAGGATATTTAAATTTTTTCTCCAGATAGGTATTTAATGAAAGCACATCAAAATTTTTCAGCGCATCCATTTTGTTTTTATTGCTTATTCTATCGTCGTGCACCCCGCATAAAGTATATTCTGCGAATTGTTCGCGGTCTTTTTCATCAAATTTCAATTGAGAAGCAATTTCTGGAGAAGGAGGGATATGTCCCCAACTATTGAGTTTACTGAAAGCCATCAACGAAGTTTCCATGAAAATGTAATTCTCATAAAAACCATCGGGATTTAAAATGGCTCTTTCGTTTTTAGCGAGAAGTAAATGATTAGCCGGACCTAAATCCATTCCCATAATATGAATCAAACGGGTAGTTAAACTAGTGCCTGAGCGAAAAAAACCCGTGATGAACAAAGGTTTTTCTTTAGAAATTTCAGAACTATCTGTAAAAAGTTGTCGGTTTGCTGAAACTTTACGGAGACAATAATCATTATACAAACGGTGATACCATTTATTGGGGCCTATGTATGGAAGTTTTATTGACAAGACGGTTAAATATAATAAAAAAGAATAAGCTGATATCTGTGGATTTCTTTATTTTTCAACTGTAAGCTCTTTGCTAATTATCTGTTATATTTGGTTTAAACAATGCAGATACTGAAAAGCATAATTCCCGGATACAGCGATGAGCAAATTGCTAATTCGAAATATGTTTTAAACGGGAAGTTTTTTTTGAATCTTTTCTGGCTCATCAGCTGCACATTCCTCACCTTTTATCTCGAAATTGAAAAAAACAAAGGTTTTGATAAGGTAGCCCTTATTTTATCGGCCGCTTTTTTGATTTATATTTTTATTCCAATCGCTTTCCGGAAATTGTTTTTGGTGGGTTTGGCTTTTCTCATTGAATCTTATTTATTCGGAATAAAGATTTCGGCAGGCGTTACAATCCTCATTTTATATTTCGTTGTACTTACTTATATCAAAAACAAGAGTATTCGTCTGCTAACTGTAATTACTTCCATGGCAATGGGAATAATTATAACATCAAAATTCGTTTCCCTTCCGCATATTCGTTTGATGGTGATGTTAGCAGCTTTGTTTTTGATGCTGCGTTATATTTATTTGTTGTATGAATTAAATTATCTCAAAGAAAAACCTGTTTTCATCGACCGTTTGTGTTATCTTTTTTTAATTCCGAATGTTTGTTTTCCTCTATTCCCGGCCTTGAGTCCGGTTGATTATTTAAAAACTTATTATGATAAAGCTTCAGAAGTTTCTTTTAGCAGGGGATTGCATTGGATTACAGTTGGTATTATTCAATTGCTCATTTATCGGGTCATTTATCTTTATTTTTCGCCCTCGCCTTACGATATTGAAGGATTTAGTGATTGGGTTTTATTTATTTTATCGGCATACTCTTTAATTTTCAGATTATCGGGTTTGTTTTATGTGGCGACGGGCTTTTTGCAGTTATTCGGGTTTAATCTCCCGAATATTTTCAATCACGTTTATTTTGCATCGGGTTTTCCGGATTTGTGGAGGAGGGTGAATTTATACTGGCGCTCATTTATGATCCGGGTTTTTTATTATCCAGTAGCTTTCAAATTCAAAAAACAAAATCAGAAAGCAGTTATTTTTTGCGTGACGCTTGTGATGTTTGGTCTAACCTGGTTTTTGCACAGCTGGCAATGGTATTGGATTAAAGGTTCGTATTATTTTTATCCGACGGACATGTTGTTCTGGTTTACACTCGGATTGATCATTTCTGTAAATGCCGTAAAATCGTACAGTAAACTTAGAGCACAAACAGAAGCAAAGCCTGAAAATTATTTTACGAGCGGCGCAAAAGTGGTGGTGATGTTTTTAGCTATGAGTTTGCTTTGGTCGATGTGGACATCTTCATCAATAACAGAATTCATTTACATTTCAAAATTTAGTGTTAAAGGAAATGCAATTGATTATTTGTCTTTCGTAGTAATTTTAGGTATTGCAATGGTATTAGCAGGAATTATCAGAACACTTCATTATAAAAAGCACTGGTTTGCTCTTGTGTTTAAAGAAATAAAACCGCTTTATGGAATTATTTTTTGTTTTGTCGTTTTCGGAAGTATTGAAGCCTTTAAGAAAAATGGCTTTTACGATGATGCGGAAAATTTTGTGAGTGTAAATATCAACACCCGCGACAGAGCTTTACTAGAAAGAGGTTATTACGAGCAGATTTTGAATAACGATGATAAGCAAATTGATTTAATGAATGTAGGAAGCAAGTTTAAAAAATGGAATCTCGATAGAAATGCCTATAGGAAAACTGAAAACGAATTGATGAAAGAATTTATTCCTGATTATAAAACGACTTTCAAGGGAGACACTTTGTATACCAATAGTTTTGGGATGCGGGATAAAGAATATCCGCTTGTAAAAGG
>CAZRNW010000343.1:0-4629 GCA_964601535.1 uncultured Flavobacteriaceae bacterium | reverse complement strand
ATACAAGAACTTGTCAAAACCTTATTTATTGATAAAAATACTCATGTTCAAAAATTTAACGAGAACGATAAAGAATGGGTTCATTATTGGTATGATGAGTTTTTTCCACAAATAGCCAAAAATACAAAAATTCTAAAATATTGCAAAGTATATGAAATGCCTTGGGGAGAGGTATTGGTTCGTTATAAAACTTCAGATGAAATGGATTCCATCAATGGAACTATCAGTTATCAAAACAAGGAAGAATATAATAAAAGTGTTATGTTGTGATAGGAATATTCCCATTAGGATATATCCTGCACGTATGTATATTTAATTTAAACTACTCGCCAGGAAACATACTGTTTACTCCAGCGAGAGTATTTATGCAGAATAATTACAAAATTTATATAAAAATTAAAAAATATTGCATAAATACTCTCGCCGGCGTGTAACGCAATTCAGTGAGTATGACGTACTCACCGGCGAAAACAATAAAAAATAAAATAATTCATCTGCCTAGAATGTTGAAACGGCTTGCTTAGGGCTGAATGTGTGTCATACTGAAGATAGACCTTCAAAGGGATAAACAATTATGGCAAGCAAGAAGACCAAAAATAGAGCGAACAATGTTTTCTTGGTGACGCGGGACGGGGAACGCCATGAAGATCACATTCCTATTGGTTTTTATGATTATCAACATCTTCAATTGAAATTTCCTTTTTATGAATTAGCACATGAGGAAATTTCACTTGAAGATGGGAAATGGCATTTCTTGGAAGTGTTGAATATCAGCGATCACTATTTCCCCGAAGAAAAAAAAGAAGCTTTCCGAGCAGGCAAATGGTATCCTTATGATTCCGATGACAATTATTATACAATTGTTATCCGTGTTATTCTCGTTCAAAAAAACAAAGAAGTTGGTCGAACATAAGGTAAAACATATGAAAAAAGACTCTTTTGAACATTCGGCCCTTGTTCCGACGGTGATCGCCGAGAACATCTTGACAAAAAACAGAATTATTTTGTCTGACAAGGACAAAAATTGGTTTTTTGATCACGTAGAGGCGAGGATGCGGTATCTTTGGTCAAATGTACCAAGATATCAAAAGAAAATGGCTTCTTCAAGGGGGTTATCTTGGTCTTATGCGTTTGTGGAGCATTGGCTGAAAGCCTTCCTGAAGGATAAGGAGGAATATAAAATAAAATATTCCGAATCTGTTTGGAGTGCATTGGAGAAAATCCGTTTGCTTAGCGGCGAGAATGTGTCATAATTGGGATAGTCAAACAACCAACCTAAAGGGAAAATTGCTATGCCAATTGTTATGACAAGGACTTACGAAACCGAATTTCCGACGTATGACAACGGCGAGGCGTTCCGTGAGTTGGCAGCACGGCTTCCGGCGTGGTATGATTCAAGTTGGCACAATGATGCTTGTCCATGTTTTGAAAACGGCATTTGGGTTCTGTGGGTAGATTACGCCGATAAAGAAAAACGTGAAGCCAAAGGAAAGATGTTTACTGTTGTTGAAATTGGAGAGGCGGTACCGGCTTTGGAAACTGATTCGGTGGACGAGGTGGTTGCATTCTGTAACAATTTGAAAAGAACGAAGCGGTGAAATTAAGTTGCTTTCTAAGTGAAATGGTGGTATGCTGTTGAAAGATTAAAATACCCGCGTATCGGCCCGGGCTTCTATCCCGTAGCACCGTAATTGGATCAATGCAGGTTCGACTCCTGTCGCGGGTGTCAAATTTAGGGGACAATTCTCTCTTCTAGATGTTTATTTATTATTTTCATTTCTTCCTCTCCAAGCAAGGAATGATCTAATTCCCAATGATGGTTCCTGCATAAAGCAATTAAATTAGAAATACTATTAATTTCTTTTATTAATGTTTCTTTTTGGAACTCACCTATTGAATTTATATGACAAATATCAAAATGCTTAGAATATCCGCAAATAATACATTGTTTGGGCAAGTCGGATTGTAAATATACTTTTCTAGCATGTTGCCTGATTCTAGAATGTTTTTGATATTTTCGTTTTCCTGCAACTTCTTCATAAGTGAAATTTACAACTTCTTTGTTTTTAAGACATGGACCGCAAAATTTATTTCTATTATCAATTAATTCTTTTGAGCAAATAGCACAATAAGTTATTTTTCTTTTGCGTTTTGGGAATAGTTTATTATTATATTTAGCAGCACATGATGAAGAACAAAAGAAATTCATGGTTTTTGATTTTTTTATTTCTTTTTGTTCTCTTTCAATGTGCATTTTGCAGAAGGCACAATTAAATATTTGCATGGTAATGATTGTATAATAATTTTATTGTATGTCAAGCAAATATTTCTAGTGATTTCCCTTGCTTAGCCATAATCCTGTGTCATACTTTAGGGTAGATACTAAGCATCAAAGGTAACGTACTATCACAACCTACGGAGAAAAGAATATGATGATTTTGAACAAACTTGCTCAAGCTCATGTTGGAGACTGCAAAACTCCCAATCTTTTCTTTGTTTCTGTTGGCGGGAAGACGAAAATGGTCGGAATGGATGGTACGGCAGCTTATGAATATTGGAAGAAGGTCTCCAAAAACAAAGATAAAGAAACATCTCTTGAAGATCGTCTTGTGGGGTGTATTTGTTCAATGGAACCCAAAGAGGTTGACAGCAAGGAACTTATCGTAATAGATGAATTCCAACGGTTTTACGGACAAAAAAAATAAAAAAACGGACAAGTGGCGTAACTGGCAGCCGCTAGGGACTTAAAATCCCTTGATCGTAAGATCGTGTGGGTTCGATCCCCACCTTGTCCAATGATTTAGTTATGATTGGGGGATTTCAAATTAATTATGATGATGAAATATTAAAATATTTGAATAAGAAAGGAATTTTTAATTATTATACAAGCAGCGTCTTTGATGTGATTCCTTGATTCCTCTTGCTTAGCCATGATCCTGTGTCATACTTGAGATAGTCAAGGAGGCCGACGATGAAAATTATCTTGAATGCCAAACAGACCGAAACCGTCGCAAACTTGGCTCAAACGGTCGATGAACTCGCTGGCTCGGACAAGGTGTTCAGCGAAAAGTTGAACAACGACCGAATCAAAGAACGCATCAAGGCGGTGCAACGTCGCTTGGTGCCCTTGTGGGACGAAGATGGTGCAGGAATCCCGCTCAAGGTGAAGATTGAAGTTCACATTGAGGACATTTGTTGGCCTTGGTCATTCGATAAGGAAAGCAAGGCTATTTCCTATGATACCGACCATGCGTCGGGTCTTTGGGAGAGGTACGAAGAAAAAGCAAAGAAAAAAAGAGAACAGATCATCAATTTCGTTCAAGGAGAAATTGACGCCATCAATGCCGAAATCCGAGTTTTGGCCTTCGCACTTGACATATCCACGGCAGACTTCTGGCATGAGTTTCTGAAAATTTACTGAGGAGAAAAGCGATGAAGATCGAGATTCTCTTTCAAGACGGGTCGTTGTTTCGCAGCAAGCCGGTTCGTTTTTGGGAAGATCCGGCGGCAGTTCTCAGGGAAGAAGCGGCAACGTGGCAAGGGATGACCGTTCGGCTCAAGGTGGGATGAAAAAATTTTTTTGCCTTGCTTAGAGAGTGAAAGCAAGGTAGAATTAAGGTGTTGAAAGCATGATTCATCGGCACTAACCGAGGAAACGACAATGAAGTAAAATTAAAATTGCATTGAACGCCCCGACGGATACCATTAGGAGCGGTATCCCTCACCCTAAAAGGGTTTGAACGCTCCACCACAGTTGATGTTTCTATCGCCATAATTGGGTCAGGCGTAGCGAAAAAGACCCGAAAGGATGGTGTAGAATGCTGTTCAACTGCATCGGTATAGACGGGCCGGGGTTGTAAGGGTAATACCAGCCCCCAACCAGCCCCCAACCTATGGCAAAAAAATTGGTAATTTTTTAGGGCTTGTAGCTCAATTGGTTAGAGCAAGACTCTCATAAAGTCTAGGTTCTAGGATCGTGCCCTAGCAAGCCCACAAAACCCTTGACTATCAAGGGTTTAGAAAATTCCCTCCCACCAAGGTTCATTAGGGGATAAATTTTTCAAATTTAGTTCTAGTTTTCCACGGTCAAATTCCCAATGACAATTTGGACATAAAGCAACAATATTTTTAATATCATTTACTTCACTTATTAATGTTTCTTTGGGAAAAGATGATATTTCTTTAATATGACAAATCTCAACATGCTTGTCGTATCCACAGGCATTGCACTGATACGGCAGACCTGATTTTGCATAAGTTTTTCTTGCATGTTGTCTAATATAATTATATCTATTTGAATCCTTTCTTCCTAACGCTGCGTTGAGAATTGTATAATTATGCAGTTGATGTGCATGGGATTCATCTAATCTTTTACCATAACATTCTTTGCAATAACTGACATTAGAATAAATTTTATTTTTACACCCCTCAGCCACACAATTTGTCATTTTTTCTCTCTTGGGTGTAAATTGATTATTATATTTGGCAGCACAAGATTGATTGCAAAAAATATTATCTGTTTTTCCTTTATTGCCTTTAATTTTTCCAGGTGGTCTATAAAACATTTTTTTACAATAAGTACATTTTATTTCCTTTTTCATACTTTTTATGTGTTTTTGATAACAAATT